>CAKPAV010000020.1 GCA_934133115.1 uncultured Bacilli bacterium | reverse complement strand
CCATATAAATTTGAAACTAATTCACAGTTATCAAGGAAAATTTCGCCAACCGATTTATCTTGAACAACTCCTAATTGCGAACGCGTTCCCTTTAATATTACTTCGTTTCCTAAACTAATAGAATTAATGGTTTCTGAAGATGTCGTAATCGCGATTGCGCCACTTTCATCAATCAAATAAAATCCTACTTTATTCACTAATGATGGACCAGCAATACCTTTAACAGTTACAACAGAGTTAAGTTCACTATCAATAGCTTCTTTAACTGTTATAGATTCTGTAGCATTTGGCAAAGTAACTGAAACATTAAATGTTTTAACAAGTGTCGCATTATTTTCGTAATTAATCTTAACTGTTATCGTAGCATTACCTACTTCATTAGTATGAAATGTTAAAACACCTTCATCTTCGCTAAAATATGCAACTTTTTCATTACTAGAAGAATAACTAACACTTGCGTTTACAAAGCCTAAAAGTGATGAAGAAACGGTTACAGGAACTGCTATTTTTGGATCGCCTGTATATACATCTTCAAATAAGGTTTTAACCTTATAATCATATACGAATTGTCCGACATTAGCCTTATCAAAAGTAAAGCCTTCGTCCTTAACAGAAATTGGAATAAATCTCCAAAAACATCCAGATATTGTAGATTTAGCATTGATTGCTACAACTAAAACTGTACAAATCTTTCCATCAAATTCTTCAAGCCAATTCAAATCACTACCGTTACATTGTGTATAAACATAAGATCCTGTAGTTTCATCAAGATCATCAATATAATAGTTAACATATCCTTGCTTTTGAGATTTACCTATATATGCGTTTGCTTTAAAAATTTTATTTGTAATATTTTCAGTAACTGGAGTGTCCATAATTTGTTTTATAGTTGTTTCTTCAACCCAGTTTGTATCAATATCATTTCTACCTTCATCATTACTAACAATATGTCCTTTGGTTAATTGGCATGATCCATTGTAACCATACTTTTCAGCAAAAGGCACTTCGTCTTCTAAAATCCAGTAGTCTTTTGTTGCCGCTAAAGTAATAGCATTACCTTCTTTTACTTTTAATACAGTTGATGAATCGTAAATATAAATAGAAGATGTATTATCAACAAGATAAAAGCCATTTTCTTTCTTTCCTGTCGCATATGTCTTTTTACTTACAACACCTGACACTAAAACTTTTTTGCCTTTTTCCGCTTCTCTAGCTTTAGCAATAGTCATTTTTTCATATTCGCTAACATCAAATTGTGTACTACTATCGACATAATCAATTAACCATGCGTTTTTTACTTCTGGTTGTCCACTATGAGTTTGAAGAGTGGCATAAATAACAATTTCATCATTTACATCTGGTTTATATTCTAAATTTTTATATTGGACGCTTCCATCTTCGCTATACGTTCCATAAATATAAATTTTACCAGTTTCATCTTCAATTTCCATGCTTCCATAATCATAATTGGAAACACTAGTAATTTTGCCATAAAGATAATATCTTTCTTGTGTTGGCTCACTAGCTTTAGAAGCGATTTCTAACGCTTCACTAATGTCTATACAGTTGTAACGTTCTTTTAAACCAGTTGAAGGTTGAGTAGATGCGCCACTGTTAGACGTAGATGATCCTCCTTGATCACAAGCACCAAGTGCTAATAAACAAGAAACACTTAATAGACAAAATAATTTTTTTCTCATAATTTACCTCTCTTTCGAAAAAAGTATTATAAATTGAAAAAACTATCTTCTCAATAATAAAGTGCTTTCTAAAACTAAAAAATAGTTTTCCTCAACTGAGAACAAAATAATCTAAATAGCGTTTTTTACTTTGAAGCGGTGGTTTATAATCCAAAATAAAAATCCTTTCGATATAGCTAGTTTGAAATAAAAACTAAACTCGAAAGGATAATTCATTATTATGATTAGAAAACTATTAAATTTTATCTATTTCAGAAAAATCAACTTCAACAACCGTTGAACGACCAAAGAATACCGTTTCAACTTTTACAGTACCTGTGTCCGTGTTAATTTCAGTAATGTGACCTTCACTGCCTTCAAGCGGTCCACGTAAAACTTTTACTAAATCCCCAATGTCGTAACGTGAGTACATACTCTTATCAACCATACCTAATCCTTTAAGAACTGGTTCAATTTCTTCTGTTGGAATTGGGAAAGGTTTAGTACCTCCACCGGATGATCCAACGAATCCAGTAACTCCTGGTGTGTTTCTAACCATGAACCAAGCTTCATCACTCATAATCATTTCAATGAAAACGTAACCAGGATAAGAGTTTTTGATTTTTGTTTTTCCTGTTGGAACACCATCTTTTAAAACTGGTTGTTCAGTTTCCGCAACTATGATTCTGAAAACATAGTCTTCAAGCCCCATAGAAACAACACGTCTTTCAAGATTTACTTTAACCTTGTCTTCGTGACCAGAATAAGTATTAACAACATACCATTGTTTTTCACTTGCCATAATTTTTCCTCCCACCGCTCAACTATTTAGAAAAAGTATTTTGCAATACTTTAATTAATACAGCGGCAATATAATCGTCTAAAGATAACCATAAGGCAACTACAATAGTTATAACTAGGACAACACCTAAAGATTTTAAAATTGTTTCACGATTAGGCCATCTTACACGTTTTCCTTCTTTTACAACACCTTGTAAGTATTTTTTTGTTTTTCCCATAAAAAAACCTCCTTATTTGCTTTCTTTATGTAGTGTCGAAGCATTACACTTCGGACAATATTTTTTTATCATGAGACGATTAGTGGAATTTGTCTTTTGTTTTGTAGTCGTATAGTTTCTTGACAAACATTGTGAACAAATAAGAATGACTTTTTCACGCATACAAAAACACCTCATCTCGTGCCTAGAATATATCACGAAAGCATTAAATAGTCAATTTTATATTTTATAAATATTTACCTCTAGGGCATTTTAAGTGAAATCTGCAATTATTTTTAGTAATTGGACAATAAAAGTAATATTATTGCGTGATTTTTTTGCACACGAAAAAATACTGATTTTTTTAGTTATAAAATCGCATTTTATAAAAAAATCAGTTTTAAGATTAACCCTTAATCGTTGTTTTATTTCACCTTTTTGATTTTTTCTTTTTTAAATTTCTTTAAAGCAATGTCAACCGCTGATTCTTTAGTATTAATAATTTCGCTTATTTCACTATATTTATAGCCAGCTGCTTTAAGCAATAAAGCTGCTTTTTCTTTCTTAGATAAATATTCTTCATCTATCTCTTTAAACTCATCATATTGTTCATTTAATTCGTACCATTGTGATGGACTCTTTTCATCACTTGGTACCAAATCATCATTAGTAATATCGCTTTCTTCAAAAGGTTGTTCATCTAAAAACAAACATTGCTTTAATTCGTTTTGTCTTTTTATAAAGTCAACCATGTATTTTTTTACCTCTTGATTTACGATTAAACTGATAAATGTTCGAAAAGATGAACGTTTTTCATCATAATACTTCAAGAAAGAAAACACCGCTATTCTGGCAATATTTTTCAATTCAAAATATTCTATGCCTTTAGCACAGATATTTGCCATTTGGTTAATAACGATTAATGTCAATAAGGCATCATAATTTTCTAACAATGCACTCATTGCTTCCTGATTGCCTTGCTTTGCAAGTTCTACTAATTTTAATTCTTCTAGTTTGTTTTTCGGTTCCAACATATATTTACGGCCCATAATAAGCCCTCCCGTTATTAAGAAGGAAACCTGTTATTAAAAATTTGTGCTAAGTACACTGCAGTTGCGACTGAAGCATTTAAAGAATTAACATGACCAACCATAGGTATTTTTGTAATAAAATCACTATTTTGTAGTACTAGTCTTGAAATTCCTTCTCCTTCACTGCCTATCACTAATGCGATTGGTGAACGATAATCGATTTGACGATAATCTTCTTTAGCAGATCCATCAGATGCGACAACCCAATAACCTTGTTTTTTTAGAGTAGTAATAGTTTGTACCAAGTTAGTAACTTGACATATTGGCACATAGTCAATAGCTCCAGTTGAGACTTTAGCTACTGTACTATTAACTTGTACTTGTCCGTTTTTTTTGATAATTATTCCATCTGCCCCATATGCATCAGCGCATCTTAATATTGCGCCTAAATTATGAGGATCTTTTACACCATCAAGAATAATTAATAATGGATATTTTGATTTACTTGCCTTAACAATTAAATCATTTAAAGAGCAATATTGATACTCTTCTACTTCCGCTACTACACCTTGATGATTCCCAGATTGGGAAAGTTTATCAAGATCGTTTTTACTAACAAATTTAACACCAAATGAATTATTATTGCTTATTAATTCATTTATTGGTTTGAAATTAAAGTTATCAGTAATATAAATGGTTTTAACTTTATTCTCCTTGAGGGCACTAAGCACCGTGTTCCTTCCATATATTAATTGTGCCATATTTAAACTCCTTTTTGTCTCAAATTTGTCTCAATTTTGCTTAATATTTGATTTCAAAAGGTTTAAGAGCCATTCTAAGCTCTTCGCCGAATTGATCTACAGTTTCACGTCTAACATCGATTAATACAATGCTAATGCTAATAGCATCTTTCCCATGATAATCGCAAATTTGTGTATTAATGGTTTTAATAGCAATATTAAATTTATCCGCTAAATCCTTAATAGTTTTAATAGCAATAACATTATAATCACAAATCATAACTAGACGAGGTGTTTTTTCAAATGCCTTTGCTTCTGCACGTCTTAAAAATTTTAATACAATTAAAACAATCAAGGTGGTAAATAACGCAACAGTGAATCTTCCTGCACCTGTAGCAAGACCAATAGCCATACAAACCCAAAGTGTTGTCGCAGTAGTTAAGCCCTTAATATCAACACCTGTTTTCAATATTGTTCCAGCGCCTAAAAAACCAATACCAGTAACAACTTGAGCTGCTAATCTTGCTGGATCATGATTAGGAAATGATTCAAAACTAAACCCATAAATGGATAAATACATAATTAATGACGAACCTGCCGCCACTAAAATATGCGTTCTAAATCCTGCAAAATGTCCATGCGATTCACGTTCATAGCCAATTAATCCACTAAACACACAAGCAAGGAAAATGCTAATAAAAGCAAGTAATAAATTTCCCCACCATGCATATTGATTAAAAAAACCGATTATTTTATCATCCAAACTGAAAATGTTCGGTGGCACTACATCAAAAAAGTACGAAAAAATATTCATAAGTCCTCCTTATAATATCCTTTTATCTATTAATTTTTTTCGTAGTTCATCACTTTTAGCAAAATCTTTATTTGCTTTTGCTAAGTTATATTCACTTAAAAGTTCCTTGTCTTCACTAGATAAAATAGGATATTCAATATTAATACCTAATATGTAAAATTCATCTTTAAGTGTGGAAAATAAATCATTAATTTCTGACAAATCCACATCTTTTTTTCTTAATGATTGATTAGCTAGTTTAATAACATTATGCAATTCGCTTAAGGCATTAGAGGTGTTTAAATCATCCGCTAAAGCATTTAAAAATGGTTCAATAAATCTTGATTTGCCATTAGTAAAAGGAACATCAAATTCCTGTAATTTAACTGCTAATTGACGCATAATATTACTCATTTTTGTAATTTCATTATTACCTGCTATTAACAAATCATAAGAAAAATTAACTGGTGCACGATAATGAGTGGAAATCAAAAGCAATCTAACATTATTGCCGCCATATTGGCTTAATGCATCATGAGCGGTAATAACATTTCCTAGCGATTTAGACATTTTTTCATTATTAATATTAATAAATCCATTATGCATCCAATAATTAGCTAAGGAACATTTATTATATGCTTCTGATTGGGCAATTTCGTTTTCATGGTGCGGAAACTTTAAATCAAAGCCTCCTCCATGAATATCTATAAGGCCACCAGGGAATATTGAATTAATCATCACAACACATTCTGTATGCCAACCTGGTCTTCCTTTTGACCAAGGCGAATCCCAATTGATACCTACATTTGTTTTCTTCCATAAAGTAAAGTCTAATGGTGATTCTTTTTTAGAATTTTCATCAATTCTAGCGCCAACTAATAAATCGTCGATTTTTGTGTTGGATAATTTGCCATAATCTTTAATTT
This sequence comes from uncultured Bacilli bacterium, assembly GCA_934133115.1. The sequence continues at coordinate 5,790 of CAKPAV010000020.1, read as the reverse complement.
TCTCTACACGGAAATATACATCACCATCAATATCATATGCATAATCAGTCTTTACAAGTTGATCAATGAACGCAATTATTTGCGACATATACTCAGTAACTCTTGGAGTTACATCTGGCTTTAAAGCATTAATATTATGCAAATCATCTTCGAAAGCTTTAATGTAAAATTCAGTTATTTCTGATTCTGGCTTATTTAATTCTTGGGCACGTTTGATTATTTTATCATCTACATCTGTGTAATTACTAACATACTTGACGTCATAACCAATATAAGTAAGAAATTTTCTAAATGTATCAAATACCACTACTGGGCGCATATTACCTATATGCACATAATTATAAACAGTTGGTCCACAAACATACATATTAACTTCGTTTTTGTGTATTGGTTTAAATACTTCAATTTTATTAGTTAAAGAATTATAAATTTTAACTTCCATAAAATAATCCCCGCCTTAATAAATATTATAGCATTATCTTTTGTTAATAAAAAGCATTTTGCTTCAACTCCTTAATTTTCAAATAATATATATTATTTGCATAAAAAAACGATGCCTTTTTTGGCATCGTTTCTATCTAAATTAAGATTTATTTTTCTGGATAACGCTCTCTTGCATGATATGAAGTATGCAATAATTCATGTGCTTTATGACTATTTGGTTCACCTAAATAATCTTTATAAAGTTGTTGAATTTGAGTATTGCGATGAGATTGTCTTAATACTTGCTTTTCATCTTCAGAATATAGCACTTTTGCACGTTTTTCCTTATATGTATCTAATATATTAGCATCTTCATTTGGTAAGAAGCATGGTTTAACAAATGGTTGTCCACCACCATTGATACATCCGCCTGGACATCCCATAATTTCAATAAATGTATATGGTGATTTACCTGCACGAATATCATCTAATAATGGTTTAGCATTTTTCATGCCATGAGCAACAGCTACCTTAATTTTTGTTCCATTTAAATCAATTTCCGCTTCTTTTAGGCCATCAAAGCCACGAACTTCTTTAAATGTAATTAAATCATGTTCTTTACCAGTAATTGTGAAGTATGCTGTTCTTAAAGCTGCTTCCATAACACCACCCGTTACACCAAATATAACTCCTGCGCCGGTATATTCGCCTAACAAGTCTTGATCAAATTCTTCATCTGGTAATCTTCTAAAATCAATACCAGATCTTTTAATTAATCTTGCTAATTCACGTGTGGTTAAGACACAATCTACATCTTTTAAACCTTTCTTAGAAGCATTTTCTGGACGTTCTTTTTCATATTTTTTAGCAGTACAAGGCATAATTGATACAACAAAGATATTTTTTGGATCTAACCCTTTTTTCTCGGCAAAATAAGATTTAATTATTGCCCCTTCCATTTCATGAGGAGATTTGCAACTTGATAAGTGTCCTAATAAATCACCATAGAAATATTCTGCATAATTCACCCAACCTGGTGAACATGAGGTAATCATTGGAAGTTGTCCACCTTCTTTAATACGATGTACTAATTCAGTGGCCTCTTCCATAATTGTTAAATCTGCAGCAAAGTTCGTATCATAAACCTTATCAAATCCTAAACGTTTTAAAGCAGCGACCATTTTACCAGTAACTGAAGTTCCAATTGGCATACCAAATTCTTCACCTAAAGCAGCGCGCACTGCTGGAGCGGTTTGTACGACAATATATTTGCCTTCTTTTTTGGCTTGATCAAGTTTATCAATTTCGCTTTTTTCCATTAAAGCACCAGTAGGGCAAACATTAACACATTGTCCACATAAAATACAAGGTGAGTTTTTCATTGAACGATTATAAGCTGGCGCTACAATAGTTTTAAAGCCACGATTTTCAAATCCTAAAATACCAATTCCTTGTGCATTTTTACATCTTTCCACACATCTACCACATAATACACATTTAGATGTATCACGAATGATAGATGGAGTTAATTCATCAATAGTAACTGGTGTTTTGCTTCCTTCATACATGTTGTCTCTAGCACCAGTAATTTTAGCAACATTTAATAATTCACAATACTCATTTTTAGTGCATTGTTGACAGTTTTTTGAGTGATTGGATAATAATAATTCCACACTAGTTCTACGTGCACTAACGGCTTTTGGAGAAGAAATAATGATTTCCATTCCTTCATTAACTGGATATACACAAGAAGCAACTAAACCTCTTGCTCCTTTAACTTCTACTAAACAAACTCGACATGATCCCCTAGAGCATTCGCCATGATTAAAAGCACATAAAGTAGGAATTGTATATCCACACTCTTTTGCAGCTTCTAAAATAGTTAAACCAGCATCAACTTGATAAGAGTGACCTTCAATTTTAATATTTACTTTTTCCATCTTTTTCACCCCTATTTCTTTATAATTGCTTTAAATGGACATGCACTTATACACATACCACATTTAATACATTTAGCAGAATCAATGACATATGGGGTTTTGCCAATTTCGCCATGAATAGCGTTAACTGGACATCCACGTGCACATTTACTACATTTCTTACAAACTTCTGGTTTAATATAATATTCCATAAGTTTTTTACATACTTTTGCTGGACATTTTTTATCCACTACGTGAGCAATATATTCATCTTTGAAGTGGCTCATTGTTGAAATAATTGGATTAGCAGCAGTTTGGCCTAAAGCACATAATGAACCTGCTTGTGTTGCTCTTCCTAATTCTTCTAGACGATCAATATCTTCTAGTGTTCCTTGTCCATTAGTAATCTTAGTTAATAATTCTAACATTCTCTTTGTACCAATACGACATGGTGAACACTTACCACATGATTCATCACAAATAAATTCCATATAGAATTTAGCTACATCGACCATACAGTTATCTTCATCCATAACAATTGCACCGCCTGAACCCATCATTGAGCCAAGAGCAACTAAGTTATCAAAGTCGATTGGAGTATCTAAATATTCGCTTGTCAAACATCCTCCTGATGGACCACCAGTTTGAATAGCTTTAAATTTTTTATCATTTGGGATACCGCCACCAATATCATAAATTAATTCACGAAGTGTGGTTCCCATTGGAATTTCTACTAATCCAACATTATTAATTTTTCCACCTAAGGCAAATACTTTTGTACCTTTAGACTTTTCTGTGCCATACTTAGTAAATTCTTTAACGCCTTCACGAATAATATAAGGAACACAAGCTAAAGTTTCAACGTTATTAACAATAGTTGGTTTATCCCATAATCCTTTTACAGCAGGGAATGGAGGACGAGGACGAGGCATTCCACGTTGTCCTTGAATTGAGTTTAATAAGGCTGTTTCTTCGCCACAAACGAAAGCACCAGCTCCTAATCTTAAATGAACTCTAAATGAGAAGTTTGTCCCTAAAATATTATCACCAAGTAATCCTAATTCTTCAGCTTCTTTAATAGCGACAGTCAAACGATGTACAGCGATTGGATATTCTGCACGAACATAGAAATAGCCATTCTTTGCTCCAATTGCGTAGCCCGCAATCATCATACCTTCAATAACCGCTAATGGATTACCTTCTAAGATTGAACGATCCATAAAGGCACCTGGGTCGCCTTCATCACCATTACATACAACATACTTTTCTTCGCTATCTTGGTTATAAGCAAATTGCCATTTTCTTCCTGTTGGGAATCCGCCACCACCACGACCGCGTAATCCAGAAGCAAGTATTTCATTAATTACTTCTTGTCTATCCATTTTTAAAGCACGTGCTAAGCCTTGGAAAGCGCCATAGCCTAATCCTTCATTAATATCTTCTGGATTAATAACGCCACAACCATGTAAAGCAATTCGTACTTGTTTTTTATAGAAATTCAAGTCATCTTGTTTAGCGACTTTTTGATGGGTATGTGGATCAGTAATTAATAAACGATCGATTACTTCTTTACCCATGATATCTTTTTCAATAATTTCTTCACAGTCTTCTACTTTAACCATATGATATAAAGTATCTTCTGGGAAAATTTTAACAAATGGTCCTTGAGAGCAGAAACCAAAACAACCAACTTGGTTAACCGTTACTTTATCTTCTAAATTATGTTCTTTAATTAATTCTTCTAATCGATTTTTAATTTCATCGGAGTGCGAAGATAAACAGCCCGTGCCACCACAAACCACAATAGCGCGTTTTCCGTTTTCTCCACTAAATTTAATATCTAAGCAGTGAGTGCATTTAGCAATTTTATCTTTTAATTCTTGCTCTGTTTTAATCATTATGCTTCTCCTCCTAACTTACGATATTCATTGATTACTTGTTGTACTTGATTAACTGACATCTTAGGATATACTTTTCCATTAATGCTTACTGCTGGGGCAATACCACATGCTCCAATGCAACGTAAGGCATCAATAGTAAATAATCCATCTTCAGTTGTTTCTCCAGGTTTAATACCTAAAAGTTCGGAAAACTTGTCACATATTTGTTGTGCACCTTTAACGTAACATGCAGTTCCTAAACAAACTCCAATAACAAATTTGCCTTTAGGTTTCAAAGAAAAAAATGAGTAAAAAGTAACTACACCATATATTTCTGAAACAGGTATACCTAATTTTTCAGATACGATTTCTTGAACTTCAAAAGGAATATAGCCATATTCTTTTTGAACCTGACTCAAGATCATCATTAATGGTGTATTTTCATTCTTATACTCAGCGATGATTTCTTCAACCCTTTTGCAAGCGGCTGAACTCAATTTTGCCATATTTTAAAAAATCCTCCTAGTAATAAGACATTTATATAAAACCTATATAAATACTATAAAATACCTTTTTAGTATAACATAAAAATATTGCATTTTGTAAATATTATTGCATATTTTGATATTTTTTTAAATTTTGCATATTTTAGGCATTGTAAGTGCTTTAAGCAACAAAAAAAGTGCTAGTTCTACAACAAAGAAAAGCACTAATTCTTGAGCATTATTACATTTAATTTAGTATAGCAATACTTATGTTTAAAAAAGTCGCAAAAATTAGCCAAATAACATATAGAATCCATAAACACGCTAAGTTATTATTGTTTTTAAATAAATAAATTAACATATAAATGCATAATCCTAATAATATTAAAATATCTATTGCACTTACTATTGGTAGATGTAAACCAAAAAATAAAGGAGTCCATAAGACATTAAATAATAATTGAATATAAAATATTTTACTTCCCTTAACATCCATTGCTTCATCTAATTTATAACTAACATATCCGATAATTAAATATAATATCGACCAAACAATCGGAAATAAAATCGATGGTACATAAATTAAACTATTCAAATTACTATAATAAGATGAAAAATCTCCTAAAAGCATAGAAATAACAAAATTTACTAATAATGGAAAAAGCAAATTAAAGACCAAATCAATGTTTATTTTTTTCATATTATGTTCCTAAATAATTATATGATTTAAGGTAAAAGAAAAGACTAACCAAATGGTTAGTCTAAATAAATTATAAAAAACTATTTTACAAATTCAACAATAGCCATTTCTGCATTGTCACCACGACGTGGGACAAGCTTCAATACTCTTGTGTATCCACCATTACGATCTTTGTAACGTGGACCAATTTCATTAAATAACTTATCTAAAGCAGTTACTTTCTTTTCTGCATCACAATAAACCTCGGAGCGGACAACTGCAGCAGCTAAACGACGATTGTGTAAATCGCCAACTTTAGCTTTGCTGACTAATTTTTCTGCTAAATTTTTGACATCTTTAGCACAGCCAGCAGTAACAGTAACACGTTCATGAACGATTAATTC
>CAKPAV010000019.1 GCA_934133115.1 uncultured Bacilli bacterium | reverse complement strand
CCAATTCTAATTTTTGCTGTAACTGGCTTTTTAGAAGCTTTTACTAAACTTGACATCATATCAAATAATTCATCTTCTCTTTTTAGCCATGCTGAACCAGCACCAGTTTTAGTAACTTTAGGAACAGGACATCCTAAATTAACATCAATAAAATCATAGTCATCTTTTTGGCTTTCAATAATTTCTAATGCCTTTAAAAGCGTTTCTTTTGTTCCACCAAAAATTTGCAAAGCTACTGGTCTTTCATATGCACTAGTATCAAGATACTTATATGTTTCTTTATTTCCATAAATAAGTCCGCAGTCACTAATCATCTCGCTATAAGTCAAAGCCACACCAAACGGTTTCATGAATTCGCGGTACGCTAAATTAGTTACACCCGCCATCGGAGCAAGGAAAACAACACCAGATAATTCAATATTTCCAACTTTCATACTTTAAAAAAGGAAAGGACTAAGCCTTTCCTTCTCCTTTATCACTTGGTTCATCAGTTTTAACTTCAGTAGTTGTTTCTTCTGATTTTAAATGACGATGTTCCATTAAATATTGGATTTCTTCTGCAGTAATTGTTTCTTGTTTTAACAAGGTCTCTGCAATTAATTTAACATCTTCAATATGTTCTTCAAGAATTTGTCTTGCTTGTTCATGAGCATCTTCAATAATCTTACGAACTTGAGTATCAATTTCATAAGCGATTTGAGTTGAGAAATTCTTTTGAGTAGAGTTGTAATCTCTTCCTAAGAATACTGAACCAGTATCATTTTCATATTGAATAGGTCCTAATGGTGACATACCAAATTCAGTTACCATACGACGAGCAATTCTTGTTGCCATTTCAATATCGTTAGATGCACCAGTAGAAACATCTTTAAAGAAGATTTCTTCAGATGTTCTTCCGCCTAAATATCCAACAATACGGGCAATTAATTGGCTCTTAGTTAAATTGTAGTGATCTGTTTCTGGAGCAAGACGAACATGTCCGCCTGTTCTTCCACGAGGAATAATTGTAATCTTTTGAACTTTATCAGAAGCTTCAAGATTTAAACCAATAACAGCGTGACCAGCTTCATGGAATGCTACAGTACGTTTTTCTAATGGATCCATTTCTCGAGATCCTTTAGCAGGTCCAACATAACGACGATCAATTGCTTCATCAATTTCAGCAAGTCCAATAATAGATTTGTGTCCACGAACCGCTAAAATAGCAGCTTCATTTAATACGTTTTCTAAGTCAGCACCAGAGAACCCAACAGTTCTTTTGGCTAAATCTTCAAAGTTAACAGATGGATCAATCTTTTTGTTACGAGCGTGTACTTTTAAGATTGCTTCACGGCCTTTACGGTCTGGTAAATCAACAGTAATTTGTCTATCAAATCGACCAGCACGTAATAAAGCAGGGTCAAGAACATCATCACGGTTAGTGGCCGCAATAACGATAATACCTGAGTTATCATCGAAACCATCCATTTCTACTAATAATTGGTTAAGAGTTTGTTCACGTTCATCATTTCCGCCACCCATACCAGCGCCTCTTTGACGACCAACAGCATCGATTTCATCAATAAAGACTAAACATGGTGCATTCTTTTTAGCGGTTTTGAACATATCACGAACACGTCCAGCACCAACACCAACGAACATTTCTACGAAATCAGAACCAGAAATAGAATAGAATGGAACTCCTGCTTCACCCGCAACTGCTTTGGCAAGTAAAGTTTTACCAGTTCCTGGTGGGCCTACTAATAAGACACCTTTTGGTAATTTAGCACCAAATTCAGAATATTTCTTTGGATTCTTTAAATAATCAACAAGTTCTACTAATTCGGCTTTTTCTTCATCGGCACCAGCAACATCATCAAATTTAACTTTTGATGTATCAACTCTACGAGCGCGGGATTTATTAAATTCCATTGCCTTATTGTTAGAGCCATTAACAGAATTAGCCATTCCTCTAAACATTAAGAAGCATACTACGCCAGTTCCTAATAATAACAAGATAGTTGGGCCCCAACTTTCAAGCCAGTTAGTTTGATAGGCATCTACAATTTCAAAATTTGTTTTTGGATCAAAATATGAAACTTGTATTTGATTTCCTTCTGAGTCAACAACAGGATTACCATTCTTATCAGTTAAACCTTTTTTTCTGTTATAGATGACCTCTTCAACGTCACCTAAAGCTTTTGAATTATCTGTATCATTAGAAATAGTACAAGTAAATGCATACATTTTTCCATCAGCATCTTTATAAGTTCCTTCAAATGTTGTAAGTCTTGTTTTACTTGTTTGTTTTAAACTAGTGACTTCTTGGTTTTGTAATACGCTAACCAATTCAGCTGCACTAAGTTTTTCAGCACCAGTTCCTCTAAAAAGGAATATGCCGGAAATCATTAAAATTACAAGTCCAACAAACAAATAAGGAAATATAAAGCTAAGAATATTCTTTTTGTTTTGTTTCATTAATCATAACCTCCTCTTATTTATACGCCTAATATTTATAATATTAGTTTATGCTAATATTCGCGTTATAAAAGTATTATATATAAACAATTAAGATTTTACAATAAAATCTTTATGTGAGTTTAGGCTATTTATATCATAGTATCTAATCACATAAACTAGTTCGCCTTTATAATTAAAAATCAAAGGCCAAATTTTTCTTAAATGCATTGGCATTTTCCAGTCTATATAAAGTCTTTTTACTTTCTTTTTTATGCCATTAATATAACTAACATCTCCCGATAATGCTGGACGTATAGTTATTGGAAAATCATCTAAACTTAGACGGAATTGTTCATAATCATTTTTAAGATCTATCCAAAAATATTCTGTGTTTAATTGGCTAGGTTTATCCATAACATAAGAATATTGTTTGGCTGAAAAAGCATTAATAATTCTTAATTTGTTATATTCACGAGTTAAATATTTATTAGCATTTAATTTAATAGAAATATTAGGTTGTTTCGTATTAAGCGCTCTAACAATTTCTTCTACAAATCGAGAAGAAATATGTTTATTAATTTTATTGTTTTTAAGTAATAAATCTAGAGCAATAATTTGAGATTTCTTGTCTAAGTCTTTTAACTCAGTAATATCTAAAGAGTTATCTTCAATTTTAGATCTTAGATTTTCTTTTATTTTCTCATTTTCTTTATTTTCTTCATCAATTTGTTTTTTAATTAAGAGTTTCTCAGTTTTTGTTAAATTATTAATATAATTAAGTCTAATTTTATTTCTTGCATAAACTGGACTTAAGTTTGATACATCAATAGAAAATGGAACATTATTATAAACACAATAATCATTCAATTCTTTCTTTGTATATTCTAATAAAGGACGAATAATAGGGACATCATTAATAATGGTACTGTCTTTTAATCCTAAATAATCGACAACTAAATTACGACTGTTTTGCATTTCGTATGTTTCAATTAAATCATCTAAATGATGAGCTACTAAAACTGCATCGAGATTTTCTTTTTTTAAAACCTCAGCAAAAAACTTATAACGGACAACACGTGCCCAGTTCTGGAAATTACCTTTATGACTTGGAAGTTTACTAGTATCAAGCACAAAACATTTGATATTGTTATCTAAACAAATTTTTCTCATTGACTCTTCTTCAAAATTTGAAATATCTCTTTTATGATAATTTACATGTGCAACAGAAAAATAATAGCCTTCTTTTAAAAGCATATCAAATAAAGCCATTGAGTCGGGTCCAAAAGAACACGCAAGTAAATATTTTTTTGTTTTGTCTAAATCAAGCATAACATCACCACGTCTATAATATCACAATATTTTTATTGTGATAATAGTGGAATCATCTGTCATTGGTTTATTTTTAAAGAGTACATTAAAGATATTACGTGCTAGTTGGCTCATTGAAACATTAGGAGTAATAGTTAACACCTTAACATCTTCTTCAATCCTTTCGCCTATTCCATCACTAGCAATAACAAGAATATCATCTTTTTCAAGTTCAGTAGTGCTTATATCATAAGTAACATCATTAACTATTCCTAAAGGTAAGTTATGTTTATTTATTTTTGTAATCTCATGATTACGCACTAAATATGTCGTAAATGCGCCAGATTTTAATAAAATCGTTCTTAAAGAAATTAAATTTATTTTTATAAAATCCATTGTGGAATAAAATTCCTTATCATTATGAAATAACATTAAATTATTTAAATCACCGACCATATCAATTAGATTCGTTTCTAGCTCTAAATGATTTTTTATCGCTTTAAGCAAAAATTTCGAACATTCTTCTGCTTTTACTCCGTGTCCCATTCCATCACATAAGATAATAATTAATTCATTATTCTTAGTAGTAATTAAATAATTATCACCATTAGAAGAATCATTTAAGCCCTTGGAAACAATACCATAATCATAGTTATGAACGTTATTCAAAATATAACTTACTTGAATAGTTGAAGATAAAACATTTTGATTATGTACATGTTTTTGATAAGAATTTGCTAGATATTTATTCACAAATTCTTCAAATCGTTCATCATCTTCCTTGAAATCTTTAACATTAAAAATCACTTCAATGTTTCCATTATTCATCCAACACTTATAATAATGTAAGCCTGACTCTAATATTTTTTGTTTAATATTATCGTTATTATTTTTTAGTTTAAGAGAACAATTATTTAGCGGTTTCTCTAAACATTTAATTAAATGCTTATATCTTTTATTAGCGTCAACATAGCAACTATAATAATATTGTTCTTTTTGATAAACTTTAAAATTATTAGCCAAAGCCATTGTTAATTTATAAGGAGTAATGCATTTTTCAGAAATTAGTGCTCGATCTTTTGAAGTCAATTTGCTTTTAAATAATAACCGCAAATCATTTTTTAAAGAACAATATTGATAATGATCACATTTTTTACATACATTTTCTAAAACATCATTAATTATTTGATTAAAGGGATCCGTTAATTCTTTTACATTCGTATCATCCACTAAAGCGACATAATTATTTATTGCTTCAATTTTGTTCATAGCATATGCATATTTATTTTCTTTGATTTTATAAGATTGGGGCATATTATTGATAAGTTCAAAAAAGTCATCAATTTTTGTGCTTCTAATGCTTTCATAAATAATAATTGAAGCCATTATTCCATAAAAACTCACATTCATATAAAAAGGAATTGGAGATAAGAATAAAAACGCAAATGATAAAACTCCATAAGTTACAATTCTTGCTTTTTTAATAAAACAAAGCAAAACAAGTGGAAAATAAATGGAAATTGTCGTGATTATACTAAATTTAGTAAATACACTTGTATAAATTATAATAAATAACAAAGTAAGAATTGTTATTTCGCGTTTAGCTTTCATAACAATGAATAATAATAAAACACGAGATAATACCAACGCTACTGAATCATTAAAAGTTGTTAATGATAAAGCAAAAAATAAAACTCCTGCTATTTCAATTATATTAACTTGATGAGTATCATCTTCTAGTCCCAACATAAATGATTCAAAAGATTTAATTATAAAAAATTGAAACAAAACACTTATTAACGCATTACAAATATTATCAACAGAAAAAGAAAAAATCATTGTTACGATAATTAATAAAATATTTATAGTAATAAGTGAATAATACTTAATACTTGGTTTTTTAAATAATAAAGAAAATAAGCAAGTGGAAAATAAATAAGTAATGATAATAACCGCAATTTCAAGCGCATAGTTTTTTGACATAATAAATGCTACTAGAATCATCGCTAATGAATTAACCAAATAATTACTCAATCCATAATAAAATGAAAAATATAAGACAATTAAAACAAAAGGGTTTAATAAAAATGCTTTATCAAATAAAACAGTAATAATCGATACTAAGAAAAGAATAGCACCAATATATTTTTGACTTTTCATAAGTACCACCTCTATATTATTTTAAATGGTAATACTTATATTATTTGTCGAAAAAAAGTAATGGCGAACCATTACTTTGAATACTCTATAATAACTTTTTCATCATAGACGGTATAATTATCAACAATGTAAATATCATACACGTCGTCATCAGAATTGCCTAAGTCCTTTTCAATTCTTTCTTTTTCCTGCGTTAGCTCTTGATTGTATCTAATATTTTTAGCTACAATCACCACATTAACAACAACTGCACATATAGCAACAAATAAGATTGATAAAGACAAAATATTACGAGCTTTTTTTGATTTCATTCTTTTTCTTCCTCCTTACTTTTGGCTTATGTTTATTATAAAACAAAATTGCTTTATTGCCCATAGTTTTTAACTTTTTTTCTAACTTTTGTATTTTTGTATTTATATATCCATTTATATAAGGGGAATAAAACTTTTGATAAATTAAAGCGCCTAAAAATAAAGCCAAAGGATAAAAGATATTAAGAACGCCACTAGTGATAATTACTAAAAAGCGATAATAAATAAAAGCTAATCCGCAAAATAAAAGTGTTTCTAAAGGTAATCGTAATAAATTTCTTTTTAAGCGATAAAAGCAAGCATTAAATAAAGACCATATACATAAAAAAAGCATTCCTAAAACTATTGATCCTAGGAATACTTGAAATTGTTGTTTTAAACTCATTATTTAAATAATTTGCTTAAAAAACTTTCTTTTATTACATTTGCTTTATTTTTGCTTGTAAATTTCACGCTATCGATAGTGCCTTTGATAGAAAGCATTCCTTTATCTAGATTCATGTGGCCTAGTGCTAAATCTGTACCAGTTACACATAAATAACCCATATTGGTATCCATCATAAATTCTTTTGAATCAAAGCTATCTAATTTTGTTACACCTTCAATATCTAAAGTTTGACGATTTCTTAATGTAATTAAATTGTTTGCTTGTGGATTTTCCATTAATAAATTCACCTCTATAAAGGTTATGCTTTATTAACTTAAAGTATTACTACATCATTAATTACTTCATACATATCTTGATAATCACTTTTTCTACTTACTTCTTTAATAGACAATATTTTAATAGTTAATTTATGTGTCCCTAATTTTAGAGTTAAAATATCATCTACTTTAATTTCGCTTGATGGTTTAGCAATTCGACCATTAATTTCTATTACTCCATCACTAGCAATTTCTTTAGCAATTGTACGTCTTTTTATTAATCTTGAAACTTTTAAAAATTTATCTAATCGCAATTTTCATCACCATTAGTATTTTAGCATATTTTACATATTACTAAGTAGTATATTTCGAAATAGTAACATTATTCGATTTTGCCAGTCATCAACATTATTTATGCCTATCATAATTAATCCGCCTATTAATTCAGAATTTTTTGCTAATGGATAAATCATACAGTTTAATGGCTCATTAATATTACTTAAGTTATGATTAACTAATCCTACATTTTTTCTTTCATTTAATAAACTAAATAATTTACTGCTAATTGGCTTTTCAATATAATATTCATATTTTAAAGAAGAAGAGAACAAAAATATTTCATTATTGCATAACAAAACAGGAATATTTAATTCTTTTTCTAAAGCAATTAACATGTTTTTTACATTATCTTTTATCTCATGCATTGGTGAATATTTTCTTAATAATAACTCCGTATCATTTTCTAAAATCAATTCGACACGATCGCCTTCATTGATTTTTAATCTACTTCTTATACCTTTAGGAATAACTATCCTACCAAGTTCATCGATGCGTCTTAAAACACCCATTGGTTCCATAATGTCACCTCAATAGTATTATTATCAAAATTCAATGGTTTTATTAATTAGTTTAAATAATCTAATGATTTTATAGCATAAATGATGTCTTTTAGTTTATAAATCCAATTAGTCATTTTAAATACTCTTATTCTAATTTGTTTGTTGCTATAAGTAACTTTTATGTATTTTAAATAATTAGTTAGTGCTTTAAAAAGAACTACACCAACCCCATCTTTGCTTGAAAATTCTATTGATAGTAATAAATCCACCGAATCTTTATTATCAATAACTTTATCAAAACTTTTATCGCTATCTATAAGATAAGTTATCTCTCTTTTTGTAAATAATAATTCAACTTCATTTGGCATTTGCCCATAAATATCTATTATTTTCTTTTTTAAAGCATCTAATTCCTCTAATGATTTTATATTATCAATTTCTTGATATAAGTCTATTTTATCAATTTTTTCAATATAATCACTTGGCAAATAAGCATCTAATAATAAGTTGCCTTTTATTTGTTCTTTATTAGAATTAGACTTTATACCTGTTTGTCTTTCTTCAATTGTTTCTTTTAAAAGTTGTAAATACATATCCATACCAACAGTATCAATAAAACCTGCTTGTTCTGCACCTAAAATATCTCCCGCACCGCGAATCATTAAATCTCGTTGTGCGATTTTATATCCACTTCCAAGTTCAGTAAAATCAGATATTGCTTTTAATCTTTTTCTTGCATTATCATTTAATACTTTATCTGGTTTATAAAGCAAATAAGCGTAAGCAATACGATTGCCACGTCCTACACGTCCTTTAATTTGATAAAGTTGAGAAAGTCCAAATTTATCAGCATTTTCAATAATAATCATATTAACATTAGGAATATCAATACCTGTTTCAATTATTGAAGTACAAACAAGAACATCAATATCGCCATTATAAAATCTAATCATGACATCTTCGATAGAATCTTTATCCATTTGGCCATGCGCTACACCAACACGTGAGCCTTTAACTTTTTTCTCTAATTTTGTCGCTACTGAATAAATATCAGAAACTTGGTTATGAAGATAAAATACTTGACCTTTTCTAGCTAATTCTTTAGAAATTAATTCGATGATAGTATCTTCTTTTTGTGGCATAACATATGTTTGAATTGGCATTCGATTAGAAGGTGGAGTATTAATCTGTGATAATCCTCTTATACCTAAAAGCGACATTTGTAATGTTCGAGGTATTGGTGTTGCTGTTAAAGTTAAAACATCAACATTTTTCTTTAATTCTTTAATTAATTCTTTTTGTTCAACACCAAATCTTTGTTCTTCATCAATAATAAGAAGCCCTAAATTATTAAATTTTATTTCTTTAGATAATAAACGATGTGTGCCAATAACTAAGTGAATTGTTCCATCTTCAACACTTTTCATATATTGCTTTTGTTTTGCATCATCGATAAGTCGAGAAAATACAGCAATTTTTGCATCAAATGGTCCAAATCGATCTAACGCTCTTTCATAATGTTGGCGGCAAAGTAAAGTAGTAGGACAGAGCATTGCCACTTGTTTTCCACTTAATATTGCTTTAAACGCAGCACGGAAAGCTATTTCTGTTTTACCAAAGCCAACATCACCACATAGCAAACGATCCATTGGCTCACTTTTTTCCATGTCTTCTTTAATTTCCTTAAGACATTGTTCCTGATCTTTAGTTAAAGCATGAGGGAATTGTTGCTCAAATTGATATTGGAATTCATCATCTTTTTTAAAAGCAAATCCTTTAACTTGTTCTCTTTCTGAATATAATTTGAATAAGCGATCCGCCATTTCATTAATACGTTCTTTAATTTTCTTTTTAGTTTTGTCCCATTCTCCTGAACCAAGTTTATTAAGTTTAGGAGCGGCACCTTCTTTACCGACAAATTTACGTATTAATCTAAATTGCTCTAATGGAACATATAAAACATCTGTGCCAGCATATTGTATATGAATAAAATCTCGATGTACCCCATCAAATTCCATAGTAACAATATCAATGAAGCGTCCAACACCATGTTGCTCATGAACAACATAATCACCTGGCTCTAAATCTTGCTCAGAATTAATAGCAACAGCTTCTTTATACCTATTTGTAAATTTAGAACTTTTAGTTTTAAATGAAAATAGTTCTTTAGAAGTTAATACTACTAAACTATCATCAATAAATTCAAATCCTTCATCTAAAGATTCTAACATTAAGCCAATTGAAGTACGAGGTATAGCAAAATATCTTAATTCTTCAAAAGTTATATCATTTGCTTCTAAAGATGTTTTAATAATTTCATATTGTTGCTTATTATCTAAAGCAATAATTATTTTTACTTTTTGTTCCAAGTAATTATTAATTAAATTAATAGCTTGATTAAGAGTTGTAGCCACTCCAGCGATACTTGAAATATTAAAAGAAGCATAATCTTTTTTACCAACAAATTCATGGATTTTAATTTGCTCTTTTGCTTTTGAAAGAATAGATTTTAGATTTTGATAATAGCTTAAATCTTTAAGAGTTAAACCTTTTTTATATTCTTGAATAATAAAAGTATCAGCATCTCCATTTAATAAGTCGAAAGAATTATTTATTTGCTCTTCATTAGCTAAAATAATCGTCGCCTCTTTAGCATAATCACTTAATGTGAAGTGTTCATTTTGAAGAAACCCATAATATTTTTGTAAAACACTAATTGAATGACTATTTTTTATATTGTCAATGGCGGTATTAATGTTTTGTAAGAAGCAATCTTTATTTTCACCTTTAAGTTGTTTCTCTTCGATTTCGGCTTGTTGTCTTATTTTAGATTCTAAATTATTATTTTCTTCTTCGGTTAATAACAATTCTGATGCTGGTAATATATTTATGCTATTTATGCTTTGAATTGATGTTTGAGTATCTAAAGAAAACAAACGAATTGATTCAACATAATCATCAAATAGTTCAATTCTTAATGGCGAATCCATATTAACAGAGAAGACATCAAGAATATCACCACGATTAGCAAATTGCATACTATGATCAATCTTATGTACATTCGCGTAACCTAATTTTGTTAATTTGGCTTTTATTTGAGTAAGATTAATTGTATCTCCAACTTTAATCGAAATAGTATTATCTTTAAATAGTTCTGGACTAGGTAAGAATTTGCTAAAGCCACTTACATGAGTGATAACAATATAATGATCTTTTGTTAACATTTCATTAAGAACAAAAAGTCGTTGCGAAATCATTTCTTTAGATTCCGCAATTAGGTCAGTTCTTAATAATTCATCAACAGGGAAAAATAAACATTCATCTTCCGATACAAGGGTAGTTAATAATTCATAAACACGCTGCGAATTATATAAGTTTGATGTGACAATTATCATTTTGCTTTTCTTTTCTAAATACTTTGCAGCAACTAAAAAAGCTGTACCAATAACTTCATCAGTTACATATTCTATTTTTTCTCCGTTAATAAATTTTTTAACAGTTTCATTTCTTTTAATAAAATCAATAATACCATTAGCCATAATTAATTAAATTTGGACATTGCATGTTGAAAATCGTTTCTAATTGTTTCTTTAAGTGCTTCAACAGCTTTATCTTGTGCTTGATCAATAAGGATTTTATCATCTTCATTAGGCTTACCTAGTACATAATCAACACAAGCAAATGTCGGTTCTCCTATCCCTATTCTAATTCTTTTTATTTTGTCTGTATGTAATAAATCAATAATGTTTTGCATGCCTTTTTGTCCACCACTAGATCCGCTAGAACGTAATCTTATTTTTCCTGGACTTAAAGCAAGGTCATCAAATATTACAATAATATCATCATTATCAATTTTATAATATTTAGCAAATTGTAATACGCATTCACCAGATAAATTCATATATGTTTCTGGTTTTAAAAGGAAAAGTTCTTCATCAAGAAATCTTGTCTTACAGTAAACACCTTTAAAATTTTCTTTATCAAAAGAAACTCCTAAAGAATCCGCAAATTTATCTATAACATCATATCCCATATTATGTCTAGTATGAGCATATTCTCTTCCTGGATTTCCAAGTCCCACTATTAACTTCATGATTCATCACCTATTTCCGTAATGATTATATCATTTTAGGTCTTTTTTTGCACTGAAAAAGAGTGGATTTTTCATATCAACATCCACTCTTTTCATAATTATTCTTTAGGCATATAGGTTGTACATTTAGCGCAGCAATCTTTTTTATCAACTTTAATTGACTTTGAACTGCATTCGCC
>CAKPAV010000018.1 GCA_934133115.1 uncultured Bacilli bacterium | reverse complement strand
GAAGATGCTAGGTATTAGAGATTATGTCCTTGGCGTAGAACCAGGCAATTGCACTCCTGATGGAAGAAATGTAATGCGAAGTAAAGGATTATTAGAAGAAATAAAACCAAATGAAATTAAAAAATATTGCGTAAAAGTACGCTTTTTTGAAAAATAAAAGGAGAAGAAAAAAATGTTAGTTAACTTAGAATATGTATTAAAAATTGCAGAAGAAAAAAATTGTGCAATAGGATCATTTAATACTCCAAATTTAGAAAATATGATTGCAGTAATTTCGGCGGCGGAAGAACTTAATGTCCCTGTTATTATTATGCATGCTCAATGTCATGAAGAATATGCGCCGCTTGATATTGTTGGACCAATTATGCTTTTAATGGCTAAAAGAGCTAAAGTACCAGTATGCGTACATTTAGATCATTGTGAAGATTTAGATTATTTAAAAAGAGCTATTGATATTGGTTTTACATCAGTTATGCTGGATGCTTCTAGCTTGCCATATGATGAAAACGTTAAAATGACTAAAGAAGCTGTTCGTTTAGCACATCCGAAAAATATATCAGTGGAAGCAGAAATAGGTGTATTAGGTGGAAGAGAAGCAGGAAATCAAAAACCATTAACTAAAGAAGAAATGTATACTGATCCAGATTTAGCTAAAAAGTTTGTTGATGATACAAATATTGATGCTTTAGCGTGCTCTTTTGGAACCGCTCATGGAATATATAAAGTTAAGCCAGAATTAGATTTTGATCGAATTCAAAAAATTAATACATTATGCAATTTACCATTAGTAATGCATGGTGGATCTGGCGTATCTAGTGAAGACTATGTGAAAGCTATTAAGTGTGGCGTAAGAAAGATTAATTATTATTCTTATATGTCTAGAGAGGGTGTTTATGCCGCTAGAGAAATATTAAAAAAAGATATTACTTTCTATCACGAATTAGCATCATATGCTACAAGTAAAATGAAAGAAGATGTTATACGCGCTCTTAAAATATTTAATAGATAAGAATTATTTATTCTATTTAAAACACACAAAAAGCCATGCTACAAACATGGCTTTTTTGCTATTTGATTTCTTTTAAAGCATCCACTAAAGAACATAGTTTTGCGGTACTTTCTTCATTTAAACTAGATTTAATAGTAACAATTGGTTCAATAAATGTTATATTTTTAGAATTAGCAAAAGCATCTTTAATAAGTTTTGCGGCCATTGGAGCCCAAGAACCATTTTCAATAATGGCAATATTATGATTTTGAAAATTTCTTTCTAATAATCCATCAATAAATGTCTTAGTAAATGGAAACAACCCATTATTATATGTTGGTGTAGCAATTACTAATGTTTTATGTTTAAAAGCTTCTGAAATATCGTAAGATAAATCAGTGCGCGCTAGATCTTTTGCTTTTGCTTTAATGCCTGCTACGTTTAATAATTCTATAAGTCTATTAACAGCATTTTTAGTGTTTCCATAAATAGAATTATAAGCAATAAAAACATCATTATCTTCTGGAGTATAACTTGACCAAGTGTTGTATAAGCCTAAATAGTAACTAAGATTGTCTTTTAATACTGGACCATGTAAAGGACAAATCATCTCAATATCTAAACTAGCAGCTTTTTTTAATAACATTTGTACTTGTAAGCCATATTTACCGACAATACCAATATAATATCTTCTTGCTTCATCGGCCCAATCTTCTTCAACATCTATTGCACCAAATTTACCAAATCCATCTGCGGTAAATAATATTTTTGTGTAAGAATCATATGTTACCATTACTTCTGGCCAATGAACCATTGGAGCAAAAATAAATTTTAAAGTATGCTTTCCAATATTTAATTCTTCTCCATCTTTAACAACTAATGTATTAGAAATGTCTTTATTAAAGAATTGCTTAATCATTACAAATGTTTTAGCATTTCCAATAATCGTAATATTAGGATATAATTTCACTAATTCCATGATATTTGCGGAATGATCTGGTTCCATGTGTTGCACCACTAGGTAATCAGGTGTTTTATCTTTTAAAACATTCTTTATATTTTCAATCCAAGTAGAAGCAAAGTTTTTATCGACTGTGTCCATAATAACAATCTTTTCATCCATGATAATATAAGAATTATAACTAATTCCATTTTTAACGACATATTGTCCTTCAAATAAATCAATATTGTGATCATTTACTCCCACATAATAAGTATCTTTATTAATTAACATTTTAAATTTCTCCTTTAAAATTATTTATAAAATTATTATAACATTTATTAATAAAGCTATTAATAAAAATGCTTAAAAAAAACGGAACCACAATTAGTGATCCCGTAAAGTTTTAATTAAGCAATGTGCTTTTTCTTTTTTAATAAAATAACAACAGCACCAGCGATAACTACTATAGCGCCAATACTAACTAAAACAATAATTAAAGTATAATTGCTATTATTATTATTTGTAAATTGCTTAGATATATTGTTAATAGTATCTTCAATGTTAGGTGATTCTTCACTATTATTTTTAGCACAATATGCAGCCTTTAGAATAGTTTTAGTGCTTTCATCAAGATTGTTATAAGCATCCACTAATTCTTGAGCGTTTTCTTTGCTAATGCTATTTGTATCCATATTTTCTTCTTTATACCATAAATCATTTAAGTAATTATAGGCGCTTTCTAAAGAAGATAAAATATTGATTTCGTTATTAATTAAAGCTTTTTCTTCATCAAACAATGATAAAGAAAGAGTTTTAGCATTTTCTATTTTTGTATTAATGTTTGATAAATCGCGAACATTTTCTCTTGTAACACTAAATTCGTTTCTAGCATTTTCAATTGCTTGTTTTACTTTGTTAGCTAAAGTTGAACTATATACCTTAATATTTATTTGTTTAGAAATACTAGGATTAGCAATAGAAGTAATAGTTAATGTTGTTTCTCCTCTATTTTTACCAGTGACTTTTAATCCATCAATAGTAACAATATTGTCGTTATTAGAAGTAACTGAAACATTTTTGTTTAATGCGTTAGCGGGAGTAAATGTTACTTTTAAAGAAGTTGATTCGTTAATATCTAAAGTGGTTTTATCTACACTTACTGATATATCGCTAACATCAATGCTTCCAGTTGGTAAACGATATAATTGAGGGAGAAGCATACTTGTACTTGTATTAGAAGTATAAGTGGTAAATCTTGTGTTAGGGCTATTGTATAAAATGCGTCCATAACTACTTGTAGCATTTTGAATATTAGCTAAGTTATCAGAAATGCTAATTGACCAATTAATACTACCCCTATTAAACGATAAATTTTTAGCACCTGTTGATCCCAATTTTTGATTGTTACTATTAGTAAATGTATAGTAATTACCATTTTTGCCAACTGTATAAATTGATGCATCACTAGGTAATGTGGTTATTTCGTTTTTGTTGTTTGAGAATGATGTATTGGAAGCATTTAAATAAGTATTATTAAGATTACTTGCGACAACACCTTTAGAATTTTGAGCGATAACAACTTTGTCACCCACATTTAATGAAGATACATCTTTAACTAGTTGATAAGTTTTAACTTCATTAACAGTAATTCCAGAGTAAGTAGCACTAGCGCTTCCGATTTTACAAATTACTGATGTAGTTCCAATTGATAAGTGTTCACTCGAAGTATTACTATCTAGCCATTCACATTTATTGTTATCGATTATTCCAGTAGTGCCATCAGTGTATGTTGCTGTGACTGTTAATCCAGCAGGATTAAATGTATCGCCTTGGTTATAAATATTTTTATTAGCTGTGCCAGAGATAGAAATACTATTTATACCTTTTACATTAACTTCAATAGTGGCTTTAATGGAACTATTTTCCTTGCTTGTTGCGGTAATAACTGTTGTTCCTTTATTTAAAGCAGTAATTACGCCATTATTAACGGTAGCAACATTTGTATCACTTGATGACCAATTTATATTTTTATTTGATGCATTAGATGGAGTAAAAGTAGGAGTAAGTGTATATGTATCACCAACAGCTAAACCAATCGAAGATTCGTCAAAACTAATATTTTCTAAATCAACAATTTCTCCAGTAGTTAAGGCTTTAACTCGGAAATTAATTTTTTTATTTGCACTAACATCAGTCCATGATGTTCCATTTGTGGAAAAATAGCTTTGTCCACTAGAAGCAGAATTCACAGTTTTTATACCATTTTGTGTGTCATCGTAACTTTCATCACAAGCTAATGTGATTGAATCAGAAGCATTTGAGGAACTAGTTAAACGAACAACAACAGCAAATTTACTACCTTTATTAATAGCAGGAATAGTATCTAATTCAATGGTATGAAATCCAGCATATGTTTCAACACCGCTTTTTTGACTAACTAATTTGCCAGAAGTCGGAGTGTTGTTAACATTATCATAAACCGAGATTTCATATTTTATATTTTCATCAAAACTAACAAATGTTACTGCACCAACATTTTCATTTTCTTGAGCAGTAAATACATTAGCCATGTATCCTCCGCCAGTATAACCGCCTTTGTCTTCGTTATCACTATATTCAGCATAGAAATCACTTGTTCCATCATATTGATAATTTTTTTCATAGTGATCTTTAGAATCGAAAGAATAAAAAGCAGTTGGTTCGGCAATTGTTGATGAATCTTCATAAGAAAGCCAGAAATATCCTTTGTCTCCCCAGCCTGGTCCCCAACTATTTTTGACAAGCCATGCACCATTATTAGTTGGGCGAGAATTAGAAGAGAATTTTGTTCTTGAAAAATTATCATCCCAGCCAACAACTGTTACTTCATGATTAGCCCAATTGAATCTATTGCTACAAGTATCAACTGACTGAACGTAGCAATAAGAATCATAGGTATCGTTAAAATAACGATCGTTTTCATCATGGTAATAGCCAAAATCTCCTGCGCCATATTCTAAAATCATTTGTTTCATTAAAGATATATCACTAGTATCAATAATATAACAATTTTTTAAATGAGCTTCGGTTAGACTATAAGCATCACTAGTTGAAGCTGCTTTAAAACTTTTATTAGCATTACTATATGAATATTTAGTGTTTTTTCCTTCATCCGCTGGACCAGTCCAACGAGCATAAGAAAGCATGGAATTATAGTTTATTCCTCCATATTCCAAATATGAGTCACTAGTGATGGTAAAAGAGTCACCAGATAATAATCCTAATTCATCATAAGAATTGTTATATGTAAAATATGCTAAATGTAATTCTGATAAATTAATAGAATTTTTATCAAACCCATTATTTTTGATTAAACTAGCTTCACTTGCTGCGCTTGCCGCAAAAGCCCAACAAGTTCCATAAGGATTTTGATTTTTAACAGAAGTAATGTATCCTGCGTCTACGGCACTATAAGAAGATGGTAAAGATGCTTGCCTTAATTTTTTAACAGGGTCAGCACTTGTTTTATCAGCAAAATTGATTTGTTTATCAGTATGAATTCTTCCGTATTTAGAAGAAACTGAACTTTGAGAATTAAGCACATATCCCTTTGGAGTTTGTTGAGTATTTTCTTTAGCGTTAAATAAGCCAGGAACAATACTTAATAAAAATAAGAATTTGATAACATTTTTCATAGAAACACCTCACGTAAACAAATTGTAACAAATTATCGGCAAGATATAAATCAAAATGCTTAATTGTTTATTGGTAAAATTTTAAAAATAATTTCTATATATAATTAATGAGCTATTAAACATACTAGTTTAATAAAATGAAAAATGCTATAATTTTTTGGTGTTAAGGGGAAATTATATGCTTAAATTATTATTTGTTTGTCATGGTAATATTTGTCGTTCAGTTGCCGCGGAATTTATTTGTAAAGACTTAATAAAAAATAATCATTTAGAAAATAAATTTTATGTTGAATCGCGCGCAACATCATTAGAAGAAGTTGGTAATGAGATTTATCCGCCTATGAGAGAAGTATTAGAAAAACATAATGTTAATATAGATAGACATTATTCAACACAAATTACAAGAATTGATTATGAAAGATTTGATTATATATTTGTTATGGATGATAATAACATGCGTAATATAATGCGTAATGTAAAAGAAGACAACGAACATAAAATATTTATGATTACAAAATTTGCGGATATACCAGGATTTATTGAAGATCCATGGTATACTGGTCATTATGAAAAAGTATATAATGAATTAAACGAAGCAATACAAAAAATATTAAAAAAATTAAGTTAGGATTATGTTATGAAAATTAAATTAAACAAAGAAGATATCAATAAGTTACATCATTTATTTACTACATTAGAAAATAATGTGGCGGTAGCTAATATGCTTTTAGAATTTTGTGAGCATTATGATTTTATTGATAAAAATAAATTCATATTAGTTAAAGATAAAAAACAAGCATTTGCTTATGAATTTTTACACTTTTTTGATATCGAATTACAAGATACAAGCGATTATGAATTATTTAATAATTATATTAAACCAGCGATTGCATTAGTGGACACAAAAATAATTGAAAATAATCCATATTATTTAAATGTTAAACCACAAAAAGCAAAATATGGTAAATATGAACTATTTTACAAAACATTTCATGCTTTACAACCATTCGTATATAAAGACATCACTTTTAAGGGTGAATTTTATCAAGAATTAAGTAGTGTCTCTTTCTTTGAAAAAGATATATCATATTTAACTATCTCAAGTGACGATGTAACATGGATGAGTATTACTCCTAATGAAATTGTTACCATGCAAAAAAGTATTGATGAAGCTTATGGCGATGTTTTAACATTTGGATTAGGATTGGGTTATTATCCTTATATGGTTGCCCAAAAAGAAAATGTTAAAAGCATCACTATAATTGAAAATGATAAGAATATTATTAATTTATTTAAAAAGAATATATTGCCTTTATTTAACAATAAAAACAAAATAAAAATTATTGAAAGCGATGCTTTTGAATATTGTAAAAATACTGATATTTCTAGTAAGTTTGATTATGCGTTTATGGATATATGGCATTCTCCTATCGATGGTTTACCGCTTTATATTCGCTTTAAGCAACTAGAAAAAGAGGGAAAATGCCATTATTCTTATTGGCTAGAAGATTCTTTAATAGCTAGTTTTCGAAGATTACTAATTACCACTATTGAAGAACAATATAAAGGACTACCAGAAAAGAACTATTTAAAAGCCAAAAATGAAGAAGATAAAATTATTAACAATATTTATTTTCAAACTAAAAACCTAGTTATTTCTAATTTTGAAGAAATAGTTAAATTATGTGATATAGAAAGCATAAATGCATTAATATTAGGCAAGGTGTTGTAATATGAATTTTCAAAGAACAAACACAAAAATATCATTATTAGAAGATTATTATTCACATTTTAATGAAGATAATCGCTTAAAAACTCGCCATGGGCAAGTGGAATTTTTAACAAATATTAAATATATAAAAAAATATTTAAAAAATGATAAAACTAAAAATATTTTAGATATCGGTGCAGGAACTGGCGCTTATAGTATTTATTTGGCTAATATTGGCTATGATGTTACCGCAGTAGAATTAGTAAAACATAATATTGAAATTTTCAAAAAGAAAAATAGTAATGTGAAAATATATCAGGGGAACGCCTTGGATTTATCAATGTTTGAAGATGAAAGTTTCTCAGTGACTTTATTATTTGGACCGATGTATCATTTGTTAAGTGAAAAAGAAAAACTTCAAGCTTTGAGCGAAGCAAAAAGAGTTACCAAAAAAAATGGAATCATATTTGTTAGTTATTATATGAATGAATATGCCATTATTAGTTATGGATTTATTAAACACAATATTATGGATTCTTTAAAAGAACAAAGAGTGGATAAGTCTTTTCACATGATTAATAAAGAAAACGATTTATATTCTATGGTTAGAATAGAAGATATTAATAAATTAAATACAAAATTACGACTAAAGCACATTAAAATAATTGCTTCTGATGGAGCAAGTGATTATATTCGCACTTCGCTTAATCAAATGGATGATGAAGAATTTAAAACTTTTTTAGAATATCATTTTAAAAACTGTGAAAGAAGAGAATTATTAGGTGCAAGTTCTCATGTTTTAGATATTTTAAAGAAAAGCGATTAATTATTGTTCGGAATTTCTTTTGCCTCAATATTTTCTATTGACTTATTTTCTTTTTTACTATTTTTTTCTAGTTTTGCTTTAATTTTTTCATAATATTTATAATCATATAGGAAAATGTAAGCAATTGTAATTAAAGAAATGATTATGGCAAAAGTGAATTCATTTGCTTGATAAGATAAATCTATGTTTAATGTTTCACCATTTTGATAATTTAAATTACTCAAATCCGCAGCAAGGAAAATATTTTGGTTAATTCTAGTTTTAACTGATTTGCCATTAATTTTAATTTTCCAATTTTTAGCATAAGGGATAGAAGTAGTTAATAAAGTCTTGTCTTCACTATAAATAACTGTACCTTTTAAATGCGAAGAAGTAACTTTTTTTAGTTGTAATTCATTGGCTTTTAGTTCTTGATAATAATTGTTTAATACATCAACATTTTCATAATAAAATGATGGTATGATTTCAACTTCATCCCAAATAAGATTTTCTTTTAACATTAAAGTATAATATTTGGTATTACTAGAAATATTAATAGGATTAATACCATAGTTGTACATATTAAAATAATAAATATTATTACTTGAAGAACTAGATTCATATAATGCCATATATTCACTAAATCCTGGCGAAATATGATAGTAACTAGGATATTTCGTTGCATTCTCATCTAAAGTAAGTTTAAATGTTATATATCCCGGATTAGCGGTATTGCTTAGTTTATAATGACGATCATCAATTTTAGTGATATTATTATAAGTTACTTCGTAATTAATTGGGGAGAAAATATTACCATAATTCTTATTAGTTAAATCCATATACATATGGTTTTGATATTCAAAAATATCGTATTTTTGGAATGTTGTTTTTTCTTCATCAAGATAAACGCCAGAACTACCATTAGTTTCAAGACGATTATAGGCTAAATATCCTAAGCCTAAAGCATAATCATTTTTAAAAACGTGAATGTTATCATTTTCACTTTCAAAATCTTTTATGCTTGTTAAATATTTACGAGCGCCAAAATGACGATTATTAATCATAATGCTTTCTGATTGTTGATCACGATCAATGATATAACGAACACCCATCAATGAATTTGCGGTAAGTGTAGAACCTAATCCATAAGAATTCCAATTCCCGTTAGTGTGGAATCCTAAGACATTACCAATATAATTACGTGTATCTAGTTTATCTACAGATGAATAATGACCAATACCAGCGTAATCATACATAAATGAATCATTGTTAGCTAAATTATAAGTGGCTAATGAGTTAAATGTTTTTTCTATGCGGTAGAATTCTCCACTTTCATCATATTTTTTTACATAATTAATAACTTTCGATATTTCTTCATATTGATTTTTATATATTTCATAATCAATATAGTTAGAACTGCCATTTTCTTTTTCTTCTTTATTAACTAAGATATTGTTAGATGCACTAGCTTTCATGTTAATAGTGGTGCAAATAAGCATTAAAGACATACCAGCAATTGTTACATATTTATTTTTAAAGTTTTTCATAATAAAAATAACTAATAAATTAACTAGACCTAACACAAAGTCTAAAACAATATTGGTTTCTACATTGTTTATAGTTAAAATCGCATAAATAATGATTATTATACCTAAAGGTAAAACAAAATGGTGGCATTTTAATCCATCTATATTATTTAATTCACGAGCCGCTAAATAGATTAAGAAAAAGTCAAATAAGAAAGCAAAGCGATGTGGGAACCATACTGGCGCAGATCCACCATGAAATAAATTATTTAATCCGCTAAAAGTCATACATAAAATAAATATTGCTACAACAACACCGGCATTAGTACGTTCATCTTTGCTAAATTTACTATTAGCAAAATACATAATGGCTAAGCTTAAACAAGTAATGCCAATGAACACTAATGGGCCCCCAGAAATAATATCGTTCATGCCTTTATAAGAACTACCGACAAAGTTTTTTAAAAAATCTTTTAATTCGAATAATGTATTAAAGGTAAACATTGAGCGGTTATTAATGGATGTTTTTGATCCCACCATATTTAATACGGCCACTAGCCAAGCACAAGTACTAAGTCCTCCCGCGACTAAGGAGCCACTAATAAATTGTTTATAGTAGTTTTTTATTACGATTTTTTCATATTTGTTACTATAAAGTTTAAATAGGAAAAACATTACTACAAATATACAAATCATAAATCCAGTATAGTAATTAGAAATAATGGCAAGCGCTAAGAAAACACTATATAAAGTTGTTTTATTTCCTTCAAACATTTTTTCTAATCCTAAAACGATTAAAGGAGTCCATAAAACAGCATCTAAAAACATAATATTAAAGTTATATACAATAACATAAGATATTAGAGCGTAAGAGATGCTAAATATTAAATTGGAAATATATTTTTCTTTATATAAATGATTCATTAATACATGCATTGTTACTCCAATAGTGCCTATTTTTAAAGCAGTAACAATACTTAATGCAATAGGTAATTTTGCTGTACTTACAAATAAATAAATAATATTAAATGGTGAGAAAAGATAATAACAAAATAGCGACAACATATCGCCACCAAGCGGTTTAGCAAATGTATAGAAAAAATCATTGTTGGAGGTGAATATAGTTTTATAATAAGCTAAAAAATCGATGTATTGTCCTTGAGAATCAACGAATAGAATTGTTGATGAACCAAACGGTTGGATTCCATTTTCTTTTAAAACTATTAGAAATACACTAAAAGGTATTAAAAACGCCATTACAAAACTAATAATAGTGAATATCTTTTTTTTCATACATACACCCCACTTATGAATATTATACACTTTTTATGATTTTTATTTAGTACTAAATAAAGAAAGTGGTGAAACAAAAAATCACAAATTGTGATTAATATATTTGTTTTATGTAAGAAAATGCTTTAAAATAATAAACGGTGATTGGTAATGAAAGATTATGAAGAATGGAAAAAATATAATAAAGAATTAGATGATTCTAATCCGTTTTCAAGTAAATATATAACTAATGATGGAGATATTTTCTATATTGAGCCAGTATTTTATACAATGCTTTCTTCTTTTAAAGAGCATCATCCTAATAAAATTGATGATATATTAAAAGAAATGGATCGCGTAGTAAAAGTAAATCATAAAGTTGTGTTCACTGGCAACTATGATCATCCATTAACAATTAATATTGATGATGATGTTGTACTTGAAATATTTGATATTACCAATAAATTAGGAATATTTGTTGAAGATAAGTCCCGTGGTTCGGACTATGGTGATTAGTTAGGAGAATTTATATGAGGGTCGGAGTAATTGGTATTAGTGATAAGTCACTAGCTAATGCAACAAGTTTTGCTATTTTTGGACATGATGTATTAGTTTATGATGACAATGAAGAAAAAATCAAATTATTAAACAAAAATGTATTTGACATTGATAATAGGCAGATGAAGGCATTACTTTTTGAAAATAAAAACAAAATAAATTTTGTGAGTTCATTGGGTGATTTATAAAAATTGTTGATTATATAATTGGTGATTGTGTTTTCTTATTTAAAAATAAGATGCCAATAGGTACAAGTGAAAAGTTTGAAAAATACTTGAAAGATATTAATAATCATAAAATTAATATTGCTTTTCAAATGGAAAATCTATTAACTAATGATATATTATCAGAGATTATTTCTCCTACATTTTTAGTAGTGGGAACATCATCTAAAAATGCTCATTTAACAATAAACTTTTTGTATGAATATTATTTAAAAAGAAACATTTTCATTTATTTTACATCTTTAAGATGTGCAGAACTTATGCGCATTGTGTTTATGGATTTTCTTTTAATACGAAATAGTTTTTTATATGAAATTAATGATATATCACAAAAATTAAATGTTGATGGTAATGAATTTATGAATTGCTTTAAAAAAATCCTACTAACAACAAGTACTTTAAAAAGCAATGAATTAGGATTAGATGGTCCAAATTTTAATGTTAACAATTTAAATGCCC
>CAKPAV010000017.1 GCA_934133115.1 uncultured Bacilli bacterium | reverse complement strand
CATTTGGAAGAACTTTAACATCTTCATCTTTGCTTTTAAGTAAAGCGTTATAGCCATTAAATACATTCACAACGCCATTAACTTTTAATTCAATACCATTACAATTAAATTTAATTGTTGTTACTTCATCAATTTTAGCACTCATTAAAGAGGCTAAAGCACGATTATAAATCAAACTATAAAGTTTATATTCATCATTAGTTAAATATCTTTTAATTGATTCTGGCGTTCTTGTTAAAGATGTAGGTCGAATTGCTTCATGAGCATCCTGAATAGCATTTTTATTTTTATTTGTCTTAGTTTTACCGACATAATTTTCACCAAAGTTTTCACTAATATAAGATTGCGCTTTTTCTACAAATTGTGGCGCTAAACGAGCGGAATCAGTACGCATATACGTAATAAGACCTGCTATTTCGGTATCTAATTGAATACCTTCATATAATTTTTGAGCTACCATTGCAGTCTTTTTAGTAGAAAATTTATAACGATTAAATGCTTCTTGTTGCATAGTTGAAGTTGTAAAAGGCGGTTTAGATTCTGTTACTTTACGAACTTTGTCAATGGAAATAACTTCTGCAGTATTTCCTAAACTATTTTCTATTTTAATAGTTTCTTCTTCGGATTTAACTTTTGATTCGCCACTTAATGTTGCAGTAAGTTTTATATTTTTCTTAACTAAATCAATATTCATTGTCCAATATTCTTCGGGAACAAATTCGTTAATTAGTTTTTCTTGATCCACTAACAATTTTAACGAAGAAGATTGAACTCGACCTGCCGAACGAGATTTAATCTTATTTTGTAATAAAGATGATAATTTAAAACCAATAATACGATCTAATATTCTTCGTGTTTCTTGAGAAGCAACCAGATTCATATCAATAGTGCGTGGATGACTTAAAGCATTAGTAATTGCCATTCTTGTAATTTCATGAAATTCTAAACGTTTTGTTGTATTTATGTCTAATCCTAATAAATCCGCTAAATGCCAACCAATGGCTTCTCCTTCACGGTCCGGGTCGGTTGCAATTATAACTTCATCAGCTTCTTTGGCATTTTTCTTTAAATCACGAACAACACCCATTTGTTTGGGCTGTACTTCATATGTTGGCTTAAAACCATGTTCAACATCAATTCCAAGTCCACTTTTTCCTTTTATAGATAAGTCACGGACATGACCCAAAGATGCCATAACTTTGTATTCATCACCTAAATATTTACCAATAGTATGGCATTTGGTTGGAGATTCAACAATTACAAGTTTCATACTAGTCCCTCCTTACAAGACTATTAAATATTTAATCTTTTTTTCACATTTGTCAAACATTATTTTTCCTTTATATATAATGTTTTTTATACTCATTACTAAGTAATGAGAAAAGTTTGTTTTTTTTTTGATAAATTTTATTTTAATAATCTTTAATATCTTAAAGCACTTATATTATAGCTTGAGACTCGCTATTTATAACTTTACCATTATAAAACTATTATTATTTCTTATCTTCGATGATATCAAACGCCGAAGTTACAAGTATTGCTCCTTCTTTAATTAACTTGTTGTTGCTATTCTCTTTATTAATAGGAAAAGGAACACAATAAATATCTTTTCCTAAATTTAAAGCACAAGAAATAGTAATGCTAGTACCTGATGGCATTTTAAATTCAGTAACTAATAAACGATTGCGTTTAGGAAAATTATCTTTACTAGCGCATTCATCAAAAGGATATTCGCTAATAAGCAAATGTTCATTTTTTATTTTCTCATATAACGCTTTATTTTGCTTTGGATAGCAATAGTCAATACCAGATCCTAAAACAGCAATGGTTTTTCCCATTGCATCAATTGCCGCTTTATGTGCAATAGTGTCTATTCCTCTTGCCAAACCAGATACAATCACATAATTTTCCTTTGCTAATTCACTAACAATCATTTGAGTAGATTGTTCTCCATAAGAAGAGCAATCTCTTGATCCCACCACCGTTATTCGATTATTTAACATCAAGAAATCTAAATTACCATAATAAAAAATAACAAATGGCGGTTTAAAAGAATGTCTTAAATACTCAGGATATGTATCATCAATAATAGTAATGTAAAAACTTTTTAATTTCGTTTTTAAACTTATAAACTCTTCTTCATCAAATCTATCCTTATTTTTTATAGAAGTATAGATTTTATCCCAGTCTCCTAAATGTTTTAAAGCGAAATATAATAATATATCTTGTCCTGTTAACAAAAAAATCACCTACCATTATATTTATAGGTGATTAAATTCAAAAAAGCGTCAATTGTTTTATTTTTAAATTTTTAATTGGACCATAAGTTTTACGATGAATATGTTCTATAGCCCCATATTTTTCTAAAGCTTCTAAATGAACTTTAGTCCCATAACCTTTATGTTTAGCAAATTGATATTCTGGATATTGTTTATCTAATTCAATCATAATGTTATCACGAGTAACTTTGGCAAGTATTGAAGCACAAGCAATATTAAACGATTTAGCATCACCCTTAACAATAGCTTCTACCGGTACTGTCTCATGAAGTAAGGGCATGCAATCTGTTAAAACCATGTCATATCGGTGTTTTAAGTTTCTTAGTGCTAATTCCATACCTAGCCTTGAAGCTTCATAAATATTAATCTCATCAATTTTATCTGCTGATATTTCAACAACTGCGTAAGCAATGGCTTCTTTTTTTACAATCTCAAAAAGTTCTCTTCGTTTTTTATCTGTTAATTGTTTAGAATCATTAACTACTTCGTTTTGGAAGTCTTTAGGCATAATTACTGCCGCACAAACAACCGGTCCCGCAAGTGGCCCACGACCTGCTTCATCACATCCAGCAATGAATTCTATTTCGTTTGTGTAATAATCTTTTTCATAATGTAACATCTAAATACGCTCCAAAGAGATTTTCCCAATTAAACCTTCTTTAAATTCTTTTAAAAATACTGCTTTAGCTTTACTAACATCTGGTTCTCCTTTTTGAAGTAAACCACGTTTTAAAGCGATTTTAGTGAAAACACTATAATTATTTTCACTAATGTCAAACTCTATCTTAAAACGAGTTTTTACATCATCTACATAGTATTCTTTTAAATAGTCAAGTAAGAGATCTCCTAAATCATCAAGAGGTAATATTGTTTCTTTAATTGATCCAATAAGTGCTAAGTTGATAGCGTGATTCTTATCTTCGTAATTTGCTTGTAAAATTCCTGGAGTATCTAACAAGTCAAAAGAATTACCAACTTTAATCCATTGTTGAGATTTGGTATGTCCTGGCGTATTTTGTACAGATGCCGCATTACGCTTAGCAATACGATTAATTAATGTTGATTTACCAACATTAGGAATACCAATAATCATCGTTCTAATCGGCTGCGGTTTCATTCCTTTTCTTTTTTCTTTTTCGTGTTTTTCTTGTCCTAAAACATTAATTTTATTGGTTAATTTATCAACTAATTTAGTTTCATTTAGATTAGCACACATTACCAAATAACCTAAAGAAGAAAAATAATCCACCCATTTATTTGTTATTTTTTCATCTGCTAAATCCGCTTTAGTTAAAATTAATAGTCTTTTTTTATCTTTAGTAATCTTAAATAAGGCATTATTTCTGCTTGAAAGAGGAGCGCGCGCATCAAGTAATTCAATAATCACATCAACAATTTTTATTCTATTTTCAATTTCTCTAGTCGCTTTTTGCATATGACCAGGAAACCAGTTAATGTTTGTTTTATTTTCAGTTGTCATTATTTCCCCCTTCTTTCTATTTTAAAGTTATTTTGCTATATTTTTTAACATCTTCCCTATTAATTAATAATTACCATTTAATATCATCAAGATCATAATCGTTAAATGGACCTCTCACTTCATTAACAGGTATATTATGTTCTTTTGCAAGAGATTCTATTTCTGATTTAAAATTAGCAAATTCTGGATAATTAAAATAGTTACATACTTTATCTAAAACATACATAAACATATTTTTTCTTTTTGTTTTAGTAGCGTAAATATATTCCATATTAAGCAAATCAATCCATTGAAGAATAAAGTCCTCTATTAAAATCATTGAATCATATAACTCTTGCTCCACTTTTATCATTTGTTCTTTAGTAAGCATTGTATTTAAAGCATCAATTAGTTTACTTTGAAACAAGCGGATTGTATTACGGCATTGATCAAATTCATCAATAATGCCTTCCCTATTTATAGATACAAAATATTTGATAATAAGAATATCCATTAAAGCATCAGGAACCAAATAGTAAAAGCTATATAATACTTCATAATCAACTTTTTCTTTTATTTGTCTGACTTTTTTTGTGTCTTTATCTAATGAAGTATCCATCACTATTATGTTTTTATATCCCTTATAAGCATGTCTTAAATCATATAGAAAAGATAGCACATGCAAGCGCGCATCTTCTATATTTTCATTTTCATACTCGGGTCCTATAGCAAGCATAATATTATCATAAAGGCCAATAAGGTCATCATATGATCCAATAATTTCAAATCCCGCAAAGTTTTTTGTCATTTTTATTTTTATCATTATTTAATCACCAAAACATAAAACCATTACTATTAATAAGGATTTTATCATTTTTCCTTTCTTTTTTAGTTTTTAATACCATCTTGCCGAGATGCTTTTACAAGCTTTATCATTATCACAATGTTTATAAATTATTTTCAATACACCATCTATATTATCTTTTGATATAGCGCCACGGCTTCTTGAATCCGAAGATGCGGCACGATTATCGCCTAAAGCAAAATATGCATTAATAGGAATTTCATAGTCTTTATTTGCCGCTACTGAACCACTTCGATATGTGGCTTTTTTTGCACTATCACTAATAAATGATTGTTCTAATAATTCATTGTCTATAAATATTTCTCCGTCAGTATTAATTCGAATAGTTTCTCCGGGCATTCCAATTATTCTTTTAATAATATCATGACCTTCTGAAGTATCTGTTTCATCAACTTTAAAAATAACAATATCAAAACGCTTTATACTTTTTTTAGCTCCACTTGTAGTCTTCATTAGTCCATAATCACCATTAAGAAGAGTTGGTTCCATTGATTTACCAGATACAATTACTTTGTCATAACATATATTACGATATAGTAGAAGAGATGTCACACAAAAGCACATTACAACAACTATGATAAATAAAATATCAATTATTTTTGTTTTCTTTGTTTTCTTTTCCATGATACTAACTCCTTGCTTTTTTAATTATAAATTAACTTATAATTAAATGCAATTTTTATAGCAACAAAAAAGGCCCTCAATAAAGAGAAGCCTTTAAGTCACTTATTAAATTATTTTTTAAAAATTAAAGAACAGTCTTAATACGAGCTGCTTTTCCTGAGCGTTCACGTAAGTAGAAAATTTTGTTACGACGAACTTTACCTTTTTTAACAACTTCGATTTTGCTAATTGAAGGTGAGTGTAATGGGAATGTTCTTTCAACACCGATACCATTACTGATTTTTCTTACGATAAATGTTTCGCCAACGCCACCGCCAACACGAGCCATGACAACGCCTTGGAATAATTGTACTCTTTCTTTTCCGTTTTCAATAATACGGACATAAACATTAACTGTATCACCAGAAGAGAATGATGGGATATCAGTTTTTAATTGTGATTTTTCGATTTCTTTTACTAAATTATTGTTCACAATAAACACGCTCCTTTTCGTTATCTTCAATGTTCATTCGAGTAAGTGATCTCCAGCGGAACATCTGCGGCGTTTTTTCAAACGCCTTGTTATTCTAACAAATAATATATATAATTTCAAGATTAAATTTATTTGATTGCACTTTTTTATAAACATATTTTATCAGATTTATGGACTTATTAAAAAATTAGTGTATGATATTTGTTGTATTTGAAGGGATTGATATTATGAATATTAAAGAACGTTTCCTAAGTTATGTAGATATTGATACGCAAAGTGATGAATCATCTCCTACTTATCCATCAACAAGTAAGCAATTAAATCTTGCTCGTAAGCTTGTTAATGATTTACAAAGTTTAGGTATTACTAATGCTTATTTGAATAAATATGGCATTGTATATGCTAAAATCGAAGCAAATTGTGAAGAAGCAAAAGATAAAATTGGATTCATAAGTCATATGGATACATCTCCAGATTTTAATGGTGATAATGTAAAACCAAGAACAATAACAAACTATGATGGTAGTGATATTGTTTTAAACAAAGATTTAAATATCATTTTAGACACCAAAACATTTCCTACTCTTTTACAAAACATTGGCGAAACTTTAATTGTTACTGATGGTACTTCTCTTTTAGGCGCTGATGATAAAGCAGGTATTGCAATTATCATGTCTTTAGTGGAAGAATTAGTTAAACACCCTAATATAAAACATGGACAAATTAGCATTGCTTTCACTCCAGATGAAGAAATCGGACGCGGTACTGATAATTTTGATATAACTGAATTTGATGCTAACTATGCTTATACAATTGATGGTGGAGAAATTGATTTGATTGAATACGAAAACTTCAATGCTGCTTCTGCTGATGTTGAAATTTATGGTAAGAGCATTCACCCAGGTTCCGCTAAAGGAAAAATGATTAATTCCATCTTAGTCGCGGAAGAATTCAATGATTTGTTACCTATTGATATGATTCCAAGTAAAACAGATGGCTATCAAGGGTTTAATCATTTACATAATATAAAAGGCGATTGCGAACATACTTCAATGCAATTCATAATTCGTAATCACTCAAAAGAACTATTTGAGAAGCAAAAGAAAGACTTTGAAATTGCTAGAGATATTTTAAATCATAAATACGAATATGAAATTGTTACTTTATCTATAACTGATAGTTATCAAAATATGCGCCCATATATTGAAAAAGATCCTCGTTCGCTTAACCGCGTTGTTGAAACTTACAATAAATTAAATATTCCATTTAAATTCTCTCCTATTCGTGGTGGAACAGATGGTGCAACATTAACTGTTAAAGGACTGCCTACACCAAATTTAGGAACTGGTGGATATAATTATCACGGAAAATTCGAATATGTATCTTTAACTCAAATGGAAAAAATGGTAAAAATATTATTAGAATTAGTTAAATAATCTAACAAAAATGATAGCGGATTTGCTATCATTTTTTAATTGGTTTATGTTTTAAAAACCATTCATCAATTTTATCTTGATATTTGTATGTCAATATTCCTATTACAACAAAGACCACAAATACTAATATCCAAACTGGTATTCCCCAGCCGGAAAATGGAATAATCGTTCCACTTCCAAAAAAGCAATAAACCGCTATAACTATCGGCCTAATAACTAGCATTATAATTAAATAAAACCAAAAATTCATATTAGTAACACCAGCTAAAATACATAATACATCATCAGGGAAAAATGGTAATAATTGCATGATTACAAAAGGTCCTTTCCCTCTTGTAGATAAAATATTTAAATACTTATCCATTTTATCTCCCGCTAACCAGTGTACTACTTTTCTCCCACAAAATCGGCCAATTACATAACAAACCATCGATCCAATAAATACACCTATAGAAGACAAAATAAATGCCTCTAAAGGTCCATAAATCATGACACCGGATACATAACATAATAAAGCCGGCAAAGGAAGTACTACGACTTGCAATATTTGTAATAAAACAAACACAATTTTACCATATGGTCCTGTCTTTTGAATAAGCTTTATGATGTGTTCTACTTTTTCTTCATCACTACTTATTCCATCTAAATTAAACACTTTATTAACTATTACTAAAGCATAAAATAGAATGAAAAATATAATTGTGCCAGTAAATATTAATTTAAATAGTTCTTCTTTCTTTAGTATTAGCAAAACTAAAGTTATAATCATTAAAAGAATAGTTATTATATCAATAATTATTCTTAAAATATTTGACCATCCATTCATCCATAATTTATTGCCGATAAAAATAAATACCAGCATTAAAATTTCTAGGCAATACAATATTATTTTTGTATATCTATTCATATTATAAAATAGTCATTATTGCCGATAAAGCAAAGGAAATTACAAATAATATTGCAACAATATAAATAGGAATAGATACTTCTTTTCTACGCTTTGCTACAAGCATCATAACACAATAAGCAATTAATCCAATGCCAATACCTGAAGCAATTGAATATGTTAATAATGAGAATATAACAGTAATAAACCCTGTAAATGCAACAATACGATCATTAAAATTAATGTCTTTAAAATTACCCACAAAAATCATTGCGCCAACACACACCAGCGCTGGAGCGGTAACTGAACCAGCCGTGAATATTGAAAATACTGGATAAATAAATGCTGATAATAAGAACATTAATCCCGCAGTTATTGCTGCTAAACCAGTTTTAGCTCCCATTTCTGCGCCAACATTGCTTTCAGCAAAAGATGTAACAGTTGATGTTCCTAATGGTCCACATATTGTGGCACCCACAGCATCAGCCAAAACTGCTTTTTGATAATTTTGCATTTTTCCTTGTTCATCAATAATACCAGTATTTCTTCCTACAGCAAGTAGTGTAGCAGTTGTATCAAATAAGTTAACAAATATCAATGAGAAAATTGCAATATATGATGTAGGTGTAGAGATTACTTTTAATAAGTCATTTCCAAAATCTTGTGTACTATATCCTTCATTTAATAAGCCAAAAAATAAGACATCTTTGGCACCACTCATACCCCAACTAACATTATTGTCAAGCCAAGGTGCGATTGGTAATTTGCTAACATAAGAAATATTTTCATTTAATTTAAACATCCATACTCCATCAATTTCAGATAAAGATCCATTATTAATTAAGATAGTTGAAGTAACTATGCCCGCCAGAGCGGCAACCAAAATGCTAATTGGTATTGCCAAAGTAGAAATAACTTTATTCTTAGAAAACATTAGACCAAAACACAAGATAATAGCAACTATTGAAATTATCGTTGATGGGTTTAAAAAATCACCTAATTGTACTAATGTTGATCCTTCAACAATAACACCGGAATTTCTTAATCCCACAAAGCAAATAAAAGCCCCTAAAGCACTAGAAATAATAAGTTGTAAATCTCGTGGTATTGCTTCAATAATAATTTTTCTTACTGGAGTAAGAGATAATATTAAGAATAATAATCCAGATATTGTTAATAAAATCATTCCTTGTTGCCAAGAATACCCTGCACTTCCACAGATAGTGTAAGCTAAATACGCATTCAATCCCATACCCGCACTAAGAACAACCGGATAATTAGCAACAAATCCCATAATAAATGTTACTAAAGCACCAACTAATGCGGTCATAGCAAATACTCCTAATTTGCTCATTCCCATATCGGCCAAAATTGCAGCATTTACTGGCAAAATATAACACATTGCAATAAAGGTAATTAATCCACCAATTATTTCTGTCTTAATACTTGATCCTTTTTCATTCACATGAAAAAGTTTTTCAACGATATTTTTCATAAATAATTTTTCTCCTTTTTCAATTAATTTTATCATATGTATAACAAATTTAATAGTTCAAAAAATTATTAGCTGATTGTATTAGCACATCCCCAAACAAATGATGTACTATTTTGCTCTGCGTTAAAAAATCTACCAAATGTGCCATCATTTAAATATTCAGAAAAAGTCGAATAATGATCATCGGTATATAACGAAACAGGAGAATCATTATAATTTGTGGCATATTGTTGATTAAAACCATCTAACCAAACAACCAATCTTGCTGATCCTCTATTACTGGAACTATATGAGTCATCCAAAGCTATGTCACATTCATAATAAATAGGTTTTCCTGTATAATTGTTTTTTACATAGGGAATATTAGTGGCATACCCATCAGTTCGATCATAATCAGATACACAACGAGTATTAGATTTAAATATGCTATAAGCATTACGATAATTGCTTTTACTTACATAATTTGCTGGATATGTCTTAAAAGTATTAAAGTATATTGCCACATCCATTGGATCAGTATAAGCCGCTTTGTCGGCCAAACTAGTATGACTAGAAATATAATCATAAGAATAATATGTATATTCTTTTTCTTCTAATATTGTATAAGTTGACTCATTATAGTTAACTTTTGTTGGCACACGGACCGTTAAGCCATCATAGACATCATTATAACTAACTGGATTTAAACGATTGGTGTTTAAGCCTGAAGATAAATATTTGTTATCAAAAGTAGTTTTTATTCCTGTGTATTTTATAACAATCTTACTTATTTCCATATTAGCTTTATTTGTTTCTATTTTAAAGAAGTTACAATCATAAACATTATATGCATGTGTCGCATTGCTTTGATTTTCAATTTCCATTTCTAGAAATTCTTGTAACAGATAATTTTTTCCAAATCTTAAAATTGGCTTTTTACTAGCGGATATAGTTTTATAAGTGATTTCGATTGTTGACATACCATATATTGGTGAAACATTATATAGCATTCCTTCTAAAGATTGAATGTTTTCAAATGGACTTTCAAAGGTCTGAAGGGTAAGTAATCCTCCATAGTTATACCCTGCTCGATAATATTCAAAATCATATCCATCAAGAGAAACTTCTCCCCAGTTTGTATCATATTTACCAACATCAATATTGCTAGTGATTGATAATGTCTTCAGGTCTTTTACTACACTAGTGCTTGTAGAAATTGAATTACTTGGTTTACTATCCATTGAATTAATATTTGAATTGCTATTGGAAATACTAATACTTGCACTACCGCTACTAGTTGACGTGCTAATAGGTGATGGCAAAACATTTGATGCTGATGGGCTTAGTGAATTACCACTATTAGAGTTGCTAATAAATTCAAAATGAATTTCACATGAAGAAGCAACAACTAATAATATTGCTGATATTAAAATTTTCTTTAAACTTGTCATACATTATTGCTCCTTTGGTTATTAAAAAAATTGTAGCATAAAAGTGATACCAAACAAATAGTAAATTTTTTTATCAGTAATTCTTATTATTATTCTAGAATTAGAAATTTGAGAATTAATATTTGAAGATATGATTTTACGCAAAGACTTAATTTTTGTTATATTACATACTACTTATCACCATAAATTTGTTTTATCAGTTAATTCTTGCACTGATTCTTTAATACGCTTAATACATTTGCTGAATAAATAATTACTGGCAATCAACTAGTCAACTTGATTCTTACTCACAATTATTTCAAATGATTTTAAACAAAAAAAAGTTAAGATGATTTTAGCACACGATTACTAATGTTGGAACTCTATTAATTTATTAGTAATGATTTATGAGGGCAAGGTGTGTGCCGAAAATCTTCTTAACATGACTACTATATTTTATTAATTCGATAATTTCAACTTTTAAGTAAAATTGTCATTTGTCAAAATTATTAGTGATTAAATTACATATTTTGGTATTTTGAAAAAATACAACTATTCAATTTCAGCAACATAAGAAGTTACGTTTCTAACAGTTTCTCCATCAATTTGTAAAGCACATGGATGATCAAATGTAACCTCGATTTTCTTTCCTTCTACAATATCAACCATTTCTTTATGTTTAACGTGTTCTCCTTTAAAAATACCAACGAAAACAATTAGAGCTTTAATTCTTGATCCACCATGCATACAAACCATTGATAATTTATTGCTTAATCGATCTTGTGATGGCGCAACCATCATACCGCCACCATAAAATCTACCATTCATCGCTGATGCCAACCAAACACGTTTATATTTTATTTCTTTGCCATCAACTTTAACAGTAGCTTTGGGACATTTATATTTAAATAAAGCTAGTTTAACTGAAATACCTGGATAACTAATTTTTTTAGCACCTTTTGCTTTCATATTATCCGCAACTTCACAAACTTGACCATCAATGCCAAAACCAATACCATTAATAAATAATGTGGTTTTTCCATTAATTGTTACTTTTGGTAGATGTTTTATATATTTGTTTATTAAAAGTAATCCATCTTCATCAATTTCATCATTAACATCTCTTAAAAAGTCATTTCCTGTTCCTGCTTTATAAACATAAATATCGCATGGTACGTTTAGTCCCTTAATTTCATTAGCCATATGATTAATAGTTCCATCCCCGCCAACAAGAACTAATATATCTTTTTTGGTAAGAGAACCAACGAATTGCTTAGAGTTAATATCTAAAACATTTCTACTTTCCATCTCACCAAAACGTGCTTTTAGTTTTTCTTTTGCCTCCAGCGCAGTTTTTTCACCATTTCCATTGTCTGCTAAAGGATTAAATAATAAATAATTCATAATTAAATTGATTCCTTTCTTTTCTTAAGTTGAGTATTTATTTCATTTCGAACAAAGTCACTAATTTCAATGCTATTCATAGTTTCATATTCTTCAGAATAAATAACATTAATAACATCCATATAGACATGTGTTCTTTTAAATGGGAAATTTTTATGTATCTTGTTACAATTAAGTAAACTAATTACCACGATAGGAGCTTCCGCTTTAGTGGCAATTTTAAGCGCTCCGGCTTTAAACGGCAATAATTCACCACTTTTACTTCTTGTTCCTTCTGGTGCAACATACATATCCGCCAAATCATTTTTTAGATATCTAACGCCTTTTAATATAGAAGACAAAGCATTAAAATTATTTTCTCTATCGATTGCAATATACCCAGTTT
>CAKPAV010000016.1 GCA_934133115.1 uncultured Bacilli bacterium | reverse complement strand
TGCTCGAAGCGATGGTACAATTAACGTTCAATCATTAATGGAAAAAATTGGTGGCGGTGGACACTTTACAATGGCGGCCGCTAAATTTGATAATAGTACTATTGATGAAGTTAATACCAAATTATTAGAAACATTAGATCAATACATAAATTATGTAAGAACAGTGAAATAGGAGGACTTAATATGAAAGTTATTTTGTTACAAGATGTAAAAAACGTTGGTAAAAAAGGCCAAACTATTGAAGTAAGTGATGGCTACGCTAATAACTTTTTGTTACCTAAACGTTTAGGAGTTAACGCGACAAAACGTAGCGTTGAAATATTAGATAAACAAAAAGAAGACGCTCGTATTTTAGATGAAAAAAATCGCAAAGAAGCTGAAGAATTAAAAGAGAAACTTAAAACAATTACCCTTGAATTTACATGTAAAACAGGAAAAGATGGAAAATTGTTTGGTTCTGTATCTTCTAAACAAGTTGTGGAAAAACTTAAAACCAGTTATGGAATAACTGTTGATAAAAGAAAGTTTGTCGATAAAGAAACAGTAAATACTTTAGGAGTAACTATTTTAAAAAACGAGCTATATAAAGGCGTTGTTGCGGAAATTAAAGTACATGTTAGCGAAGCAAAGTAGGTGATTATTGTGGATTATAAATTACCTAATGATGAATTTGTTGAGAAATCTTTGCTTGGAGCAATGCTAATTTCAGAAGAGGCACTCACTACTTGTATGGGCTCTTTAATTGAAGATGATTTTTATGAAAAAAATGTCGCTAATCGACTTGTTTTTAACGCTATTAAAAGGTTGAATAATACAAGACAAAAAGTCGATGTTGTCACTGTTTATAATGAATTAGAAAACATGAAAAAACAAGATTTAATTGGTGGCGTTGACTTTTTAAAAGATTTATGTGAAAATGCGGTTGGTTTAACTAGTTTAGAACACTATATTAAAATTGTTAAAGATTGCACAGTTTTACGTACTCTTTTAGTTACTATGGATAATATTAAAGAAACATATAACAAAGGAATTGATGGAACTGTTTCTGATTTCGTTGCTCATGCAGGTGATGATATTGCTCGTATTGTTGAACAACGTCGTGTTGCAGAATT
The DNA here is from genome assembly GCA_934133115.1 of uncultured Bacilli bacterium. The sequence continues at coordinate 12,089 of CAKPAV010000016.1, read as the reverse complement.
CGTAGGATTAAGTGAATATATTGAAAGAGTTAATCAAGATTTGGATACTTATAAAGAAACTTCTGATGATCATTTAATTGGTATTACAACCGGATTTAAATTATTAAATAAATGGAGTAATGGTTTCCAACGTGAAAATATGATTGTTTTAGCCGCTCGACCATCTGTTGGTAAAACAGCGTTAGCGCTTAATTTTGCTTTAACTGCGGCAAAAAGTACTAAAAAAACTGTGGCGTTCTTTTCTCTTGAAATGTCTGGAGAACTTTTAGCAAGAAGATTGCTTGCTATTGAATCTGGTGTAGAATTAAATAAAATTACAACCTCTTATTTAAATAAAGAGGAACGAATTAGAATTAAAGATGCTTCACGTCGTTTAGCTTCTTTAAAAATGTTCATTGATGATACTCCTTCTATTAAAATGTCTGATTTATTGGCCAAAGCGAAAAAATTACAAAATAGTCATAATGACTTAGCAATGGTTTTAATTGATTATATTGGTTTAATTACTTCAGGAGATAAACCTAAAGGTGATTTTAATCGACAATTAGAAGTATCAGATTTCTCACGTAAAATCAAGGATTTAGCCCGTTCTTTAAAAGTACCTGTTGTTGTATTATGTCAATTATCACGTGATGTTGAAAAACGTGATAATAAAGAACCTGTAATGTCCGATTTACGTGAAAGTGGCGCTATCGAGCAAGATGCGGATATGATTATGTTATTAAGTCCTGAAGGCATTAAAAAGAAAAAAACACAACAAAGTGAAGCAAAATCTGAAGAACAAGAAGAAAAAGAAAAAGTGTCATCTCCTACTGTCAATACATTAGTTAAATTAAACTTAGCTAAAAATAGAAACGGACAAACTGGTGATATGATTTTGTTATTTCAAAAATCTTATTCTCAATTCTCGGATTTAAGTCAAGAGCAACTTGAAAGAATTCGTGCAATGCAAGAAGGCCATCTTGAAGGTGACTTAAATGATATTAAGCCAGAAGGTAAGTAGTTTATGAAATTTTATGTCGTTGCAAGTGGATCAAAAGGTAATGCCACAATTATTGAATCTAATTCTGGTCATTTAATACAAATAGATATGGGTGTTACTAATAAATATTTAAAAGAACAACTTAAAGATACGCACATTAATACGGAAAATATTGAAGCACTTTTAATAACTCATGAACATTGTGATCATATAAAGTGTGCTTCTTCATTTTCTAATGACAAAATTTATAGTGCTTTAGGAACATATGATGTACCAAGTGAGAATGTCTTAGAACTTTATAAAAAGTACAATATTGCTGGCTTTGATATAACAATTTTAGCTACATCACATGATGCAAAAAATCCAATTGGTTTTGTTATTGAAGCGGATAATCAAAAACTAATTTATATGACAGATACCGGATATATTTCAGAAAGAAACTTAAAATACATGCAAAATCCAGATTATATTTGTATTGAGAGTAATCATAATGTTAAAAAATTATTTGAAACAAGTAGACCAGCATATTTAATTATGCGTATTTTAGGCGATGAAGGTCACTTATCTAATGAAGATTCCGCGATGTATATGTCAGAGATTATTGGAGAAAACACTAAAGAAATCGTGCTTATGCACTTATCAGAAGAAGCCAATACTCCTGAACTCGCTTTAAGTACTTATAATGAAATATTAACTAAGAAATTAGGAGATATTTCTAAAATCCATATTATTGCCGCCAAACAAAGAGAAATGGTTACTGGCGGAGAAAAAGTATCGTTATGAAGATTAAAATCATTGCAGTTGGTAAAATAAAAGAACAATATTTTAAATCAGCAATAAGCGAATATGAAAAAAGATTATCTGCTTATACTAATATTGAAATTATTGAAGTTTCTGATGAACCAATTGCTAAAAATAGCAATCCTACTTTAGATCAACAAATAAAAGAAAAAGAAGGAAGCAAGATATTATCTACAATTAAAGATAATGAATATGTTATCCTTCTAGATTTACATAAAGTCAATGAATATGATTCTATATCATTTGCTAATCATTTAGATAAACTTTTTACTAATGGGAAAAGTACTATTACATTTGTTATAGGTGGATCATTAGGACTTGGTGAGAATATTAGACAAAGAGCGAATGAAAGAATCATATTATCTAAATTTACCTTTACGCATCAAATGGTAAGAATATTAATTTTAGAACAAATTTATCGAGCGTTTAAAATTAATAATCATGAAACATATCATAAATAAACACATTAAAAAAGTGAGGTTTTGCCTCACTTTTTAACTACTTAACTTCTTTTTCTTCTTTCTTCTTTTGTTTCATTTCTTTTTTAATGATTCGACCTTCTTTATTGAATTTATGTAATCCTTTAAAGAAGTGACCATTAAACATCATAATTAAGCCATCTAATTGTTTCCAGTGTATTGCTCCACCAGTCATACGTGATAAGCCACGCATTGGTTGATGTACAACGCCCATGATTAATGTATTAGCGGTTGTTTTATTACCAAAGAATCTTAAGAAGTTTACTGCAAAATTAATTGCGCCTGCAAAGAATCTTCCTGTCCATCCTTTAGCGTATTTTAATTCTTTAACAGTGGTGTTATAATCCACAATTAAACGGTTTTTGCGCTTATTAATGAATGGTAGTTCGGTAGAAGGAATATCTCTTCCAAGTAATAAGGCAAATTCTTTATCTGGAACATTTCTTACTTTGCCACTAGCGTATGTAGGTAAATCTTTTAAGTCATATGGATATTTAGTAGTGGTGCCTTTAACTTCAATAGAACCAGTTAAACGAATATCTTCACTAGATGCACCAATTAAAACATCATATTTTCCGCCTTCAATTTCCCATTTATTTGTGAGAGTATTGAAGTATCTAAATGTTTTATCATCAAAATCAATAGAGACAGTTTTCTTTTCGTGAGCTTTTAAAGGCACTTTGATAAATCCTTTTAATTCTTTTTTAACACGAATTATTTTTGATTCTGGTAAAGAAATATATAATTGAGCAATTTCTTTTCCATCAACATCGCCTGTATTTTCAATATCGAAAGTGACACCTTTTTCAGTTACTTTTAAATTTGAATATTCAAATGTGGTATAAGATAAACCATAACCAAATGGGTAACGTACTTTTACACCAGCAGTATCAAAATAACGATAACCGATTTCTAATCCTTCACGATATTCAATTGTTCTTGTATGGCTTGGGAAATTATCGCTAGAAGCAACATCTTCAAAGTGATATGGATAGGTTTCACTTAATTTACCAGATGGATTAACTTTACCAGTAATAATATTCCATGTAGCAGTAACGCCACCTTGGCCTGCTAAATACATATGTAAGATAGCGTCAACATCATCAGCGATATCTAATTCAAGAGAAGAACCACATGTTAATACAACAACAATCTTTTTACCAAGTTTCTTTAATTCTTTAATTAAGCGAACTTGATTTTCAGGAAGTTTCATATTTTTACGGTCTAAACCTTCTGCTTCAGTAACTTCATCTAAACCTAAGTGACAAATAACAACATCAGCCTTTTTAGCAATTTCAATCGCGCGTTTTAAGTGGCCATTATGTTTTTTACCAAAACGATTAAATCCTTTACAATGTCCAACGATTTCTAAATCAATATCTTTTAAATGCTCTAAGTGTTTTTCTAACTTTGTTGGATTAACAACAGAGGAACCAGCACCTTGATAACGAGGTTGATATAAGAAGTCACCAATTAAAGCAACTTTTGTTTTTGGACTTAATGGTAATAAGTGATTATCATTTTTAAGAAGAACTGCACTTTCAGATGCCGCTAATTGGGCGAACTTATGATGTTCTTCCACATCAAATGGTTTATGTTCTACTTTAAATACTTCTTCAGTATCAAAAATTAAAGTTAATAAACGATCAATATTTTCATCTAATACTTTTTCATCTAATGTACCATTTTTAACGGCTTCGATAATATCTTTAGCGGTATCACCACATGCACCAGGCATTTCTAGTTCGTTACCGGCTTTAAGACCTAATACACGATCATTATCTCCACCCCAGTCAGTTACGACAACACCATTAAATCCCCATTCATCACGAAGAATTTCTTTTAATAAGTGTGGATTTTCATTAGCAAAAGTACCATTAATTAAGTTATAAGCAGACATGATGGTTTTAGCTTTACCTTCTTTAATAGCAATTTCAAAAGCAGTTAAATAAATTTCACGGAATGTTCTTTCATCAAGCACAGAATCAAGAGTCATACGATTTTCTTCTTGGTTATTACAAGCAAAGTGTTTAACGCAACTTGCAATACCATTACTTTGAATACCACGGATATAACCCGCAGCCATTTTACCTGCTAAATAAGGATCTTCAGAGAAATATTCAAAGTTTCTTCCGCAAAGTGGACTTCTTTTCATATTTGTTCCTGGACCTAAAACAACATTTACTTTTTGTGATACAGCTTCTTCACCAAGAAGTGTACCTAATTTTTCTCCTAATGCAACATCCCATGAGTTTGCCATCGTCGCTGCAGTTGGGAAGCATGTGGCCGGAATAGATGCGTTAAGTCCTAAATGGTCCGCTGCTGCGGCTTGTTTACGCATTCCATGAGGACCATCAGATAAGAATATTGATGGAATTCCTAATCTCTTATAGTCCATTGTTTGCCAGAAGTCTTTTCCTGATGTTAATAACGCTTTTTCTTCAAGCGTCATTTTACTTATTAAATCTTTATATTTCATTTACGTTCTCCTTAATTCCAACCAGTTTTTTTAATCATCTTTTTATAACCAATCTTAACTGCTAAAACACGAAGTGGTTTTATGAGTAAGAATGGGAAAATGAACAATGTGCGATAACGAACCTTATGATAGAGTTTCGGATTTTTCTCTTTAAATTCTTTAAAGTATTCTTTGTATTCTTTGTAACGAGTTTTACTATTACCAATTGTTACATAGAATAAAGTTAAAAAAGATTTCGATGTTAAGTCATGAATTAAATAATTACGATGTGCTTTAGAGAGCTTATTTAAATCATCCAAACTATATTCTAATGACATTGCACGCATTACACGTAGTTGATGTTGGTAATTTTTAGACATATTAGCAAATGTAACAGATTGATTAGGACGTCCAACATAATAACGATAGAAGTCACAATCAATATAGAACATACTTTCAACATGATATAAAGGTACATAGCAAAATTGATTATCAACATAGAAGGTGTGTTCTAATAAGCGAACTTTGCTTTTCTTTAAGATATCAAGTCTAAAGATAAGCATGTGCATCATAATAAAGTCACTTTGTTTAATATTTTTGATATCTTCCCAAGTAAAGAATTTACCTAATGGGAATTCTTTTTGAATATCAGTTTTTCTTTGGAGTCCTTCATCTAATCTTTCATAAACAAAGTTTGTTAGATAAAGGTCAGGACTTTCATTGCTTTCATAATGCTTTTTAATAGTGTCTAGCACCATTTTATATGCATCAGCGTCAACCCAGTCATCAGAATCAACGCATTTAAAATATAATCCAGTCGCGTTATCAATTCCGGCATTAACTCCAGATCCATGTCCTCCATTAGGTTTATCCACCACTTTAACAATAGTTGGATATTTTTCTTCATATTCTCTAGCAATTTTTAATGTGTTATCTTTAGAACCATCATTAACAATTATGATTTCTACATCTTCTCCGCCAACAAGTAGAGAGTCAACACATTTGTTTAAATATTTTTCGGCGTTGTAGCTAGGTACAACAATAGATAGATACTTCATAAATTCATCCTTTTCTTTTAAAGTTATATTTATTATAAAATATAAAATCAATTTTGGAAGAGAAAATTCGTAAATGGGCATTAAAAAAGCGTATGTTGTGTGTTTTTTTATATAAATTAATTTAAAATACCTAAAAAATTAAAAAAGCGGTATTGTAACCGCTTAGTTATTAATTGTATCCGCTTACTTAAATTTGCTTTAAATTGAGTTGAGCAATGAATTTTTGAAGGTGTTTTTGACCTTTTTCATCATCCTTGAAAGTAGCGGTGTTTTTAAGAATATTGACACATGTTTCATTAATGGCAAGGCGCACAATTTCACTAGCTTTTTCAAACGATAAATCGCGACCAAATTGAGTGATTAAACGAATTATGAAGTTACGATGAATTTCAAAGTCAGAGTTATTGTTAATGAATTCATCTACATCAATAGTTTTGTCAGATAATATTTTAGCAATACTTTCAGATTGACGTTTTAATCTTGCTGGTAAAATATATAATCCCGCGGCTTCAATTAAACCAATGCCTTCCGATTTAATGTTATGATATTCTTTATGAGCATGGAAGATACCATCAGGATATTTTTCTGTTGTGCGATTATTTCTTAAAATGGCAAAAGCAATATATTTATTACCTTCTTTTCTTACAATAGGAGTAACAGTGCTATGTTGTGTGTTTCCCTCATGAGAAATAATATCAACTTCTTTATCATCATATACATGCCAAGAAGTGTAAATTTCATTTAATAAGTTAATTGCTTCTTCTTTATTTTCTGATTCAATTTTAAATGTTGAGTTATAGAAGTTAAGGTAAGATAATTTACATTTTGGATACTTTGGTGTATCAATTACAAATTTATCTTTAGCAAACATTAATGGAAGTAAGTGTTTTCCACCTTGAAAATGTTCATGATTTAATATTGAACCACCAACGATAGGGAGTTCTGAGTTTGATCCAATAAAGAAACAAGGGAATTGTTCAACGAAAGAGAACAAACGACGGAATTTAGTTAATCCCATAGTCATTTTTTGATGCGTTTCATCAAAAACAATGCAGTGTTGATAATAATAAACATAAGGAGAATATTGTAAATACCATCTTGATCCATCTAAATTAATAGGAATAATACGAATATTTCCGCGAGCGGGGTGCGAAGAAGTACCAACAAATCCTAGGTTTTCTTTACATAACAAACAGCTTGGATATTTATTAGATGGGACACCACTAGAAGCCACTAATTTAGCAATATCGGAGTTTTTCTTTTCTGGTTTAGATAAGTTAATGGATATTTCTAAATAGTTATCGCCAAAGTCTGCTTTCCAAAGCAAATTCTTATCAACTGCGGTCTTTTGAATATAGTTGTTTTTAATTTGTAAATCATATAAATAATCAAAACCATCTTGAGGGTTTTTAAAACTATAAAATTTATCTTTAACCATACTTGGAAGAGGTGTTAAATCTCCCATAATATTAGTAATAAAACGATCGATTTCACTTGAATCAACAAGGTTATTTTCTAAAATATCATTTTTTAATTCATTAATTAAAATATCAGGTACAGCTAAATTATCAATTTCATTAAAATCAATATCATTTTTTGTGTAAGGATAAGCAATATGTAACTTGCCAAATAATACATTACGCACATAAATAGCATCTAATTCATCTAAAAATAAATGCTTTTTGCTATAATATATGAGTTTTTCTACAGTTTTTTCTATCATTTTTGTGTCCACCTTTTTTTATTTTCATACACATTTAATATACAATTATAAAAATAAAATTCAAATAAAATTTTTATGTTTGTTATTTATTATTTTAAAATGTACAATATTATTGTATATTTTATATATTCGGATTATAGGAGGTAACTTAATGAATAAAAATATTTATAAATTATCTGTGCTTGCTGCTATTGTTGGTGTGTTAGCAAGTTGCGAAATTCATTTTGGTCCAATTAGTAGTGGTAATTCAAATAATACTAGTAATGATTATAGCATTAGCAGAAATTCTGTTTCTAAAAGTGAAGGCGAAGGATTTGAGGTTGTTAATCCTAAATATACTATGCGCCAAAATTCTGAAAATCAAGGATGGAATACTTTAAATTCTACTGGTACACAAAAAATGTTAATTGTACCTGTTCATTTAAGTGGTGAAAGCGAAACTTGGACTAGTAAAAAATTAAGTAATATCGAAAAAGCGTTTTTTGGTAAGGCAAGTGAAACATCTTGGCGTTCAGTAAGTTCATATTTTGATGAATCAAGTTATGGCAATTTGCATTTAATTGGAGAAGTTGCTCCAGTGTTTGAAAGTGTATGTTCAGAAAGTGATTTACTTTCCTATGCGTCAAATCCCAATAATCCGCCTTGTTCAGATTTAATCGCTAGAGAATATAGTTCTTCATCTTCTTTATCTAACGAAAAAAGAAAAGAATATGATCAAGATGGTGATGGATATATCGATGCTACGATATTTATATATTTACCAAAGCCAACTAATTCTAATACTGATGCTTTCTGGGCTTGGTGTTACGCTAACTCAAATACAGCAAGTACATCAAAACCAGTAGTTAATAACTATATGTGGGCTAGTTATGATTTTATTAATGATAGCTACGTTAAAACTGAATTATTTGAGACTCTTCCTTCTGGCATTGAAGCACATACATATATTCATGAAACGGGACACTTATTAGGACTCGATGACTATTATTGTTATGATAAGGCAACTCCATGGAACTGCGCTGGTGACCGCGATATGCAAGCTTTTAATATTGGAGATCACAATATTTATTCAAAAATGTCTTTAGGATGGGTTAGCCCATATTATGTAACTGGAGATTGTGAGATTCAACTTCATTCTTCTAGTTTATATGGTGAAGCAATCGTAATTAGAGATGACTGGAATAAAACAATATTTGATGAATATCTAATAATTGAATATTACACACCAGAAGGACTTAATTATCAAGATTCTAAACATAGTTATGATTCTCGTAACAAAATGTATCAAGGCTCAGGTTTAAGAATATATCATGTTGATGCTCGATTAATTGATTTTTCAAAAAGAACATATAATGGATATAATTATTCACCAGATTCAAAATATACTAGTAATACCATTATTGGAGCATCAAACTCAGTTATTCATAGTAATCTAACGACAACTCAATCTAAAAACAATAAAATCCGTTATTTACATCTATTAGATTCTGGTAAAAGAAATACTATTAATCATGGAATAAAAGGCACTGGTGATTATGATTCCTCTAGCAGCGGAAACGAAGGAGTAAAGATTGATCCTAATAAAACATTATGGACTAAAGGACAAACATTTACTGCTGATTCGGATTTCTTTGTTAATGGAACTAAATTTAATAATGGATATTCCGTTAATTATTCCATTACTGTTGGTGAGACTAATAGCGATGCAATAACTGTTAAAATTACAAAAACTAATTAATATCAAATTAAGCAAAGATTTATAGACGTCTTTGCTTTTTTGTTGAATTAATGAATTTAATATTTCAATCGCTATTTTTGTGATAAACTAATTAGTGGTGGTGAAACAATGAAAAAGAGAACTAAAATTGTTTTTTTATCTTTATCTTTAGTTGTTGCCGCGACTTTTCCTTTTGCTTTGTTAGCTCAATTTGGAATTGATAATACTAATTATCAAAAAGAATATATTGATTCCGTTAAACCTATTAAAACGCGTGATTTATTAATAAATAAAGATGGGCCTAATGTTCAAATCACTAATGAGTTAGATAGTGACTTTGTAATTTTACAATTATCAGACACTCACTTTACAGGAGACAAAACATATCGTAATTTAGATTTAAAATGCTTAAAAGCAATTTATGAGATGGTTAATTATGTCAAACCAGATTTGGTAATTTATACAGGCGATAATATTTATCCTTCGTTAGCATTTGGTTCAAATAATAATATAAAATCCGCAACAATATTAAGTGAGTTTTTAGAAAAATTAGAAGTACCATTCTTATATGAATACGGAAACCATGATACTGAATATTACGCTCGCGGAAGTTATGTGGATATAAATGAAATATTTCAAGCAAATCCGTATTGCCTTGCGTTAGATGATAAAGAAGTTTGGGATAAAAAAGGAAGATTATCTCAAGTAGTAGAAATTAGAAATAGTGATTCATCATTAAATCAAGCTCTTGTTTTATTAGATTCTGGTTCATATAAAGGTTCATCATTTTTATCAGGATATGATAAATTTAATGAAAAATACGCTAGCTGGTATGAAAATAAGTTGAAAAAGATTCAAAAAAGAGAAAATTTAGAAAATGTTAGCGAAATTTCTTCTTTAGCATTTTTCCACATTCCTCCTTTTGAATATAAAAAAGCTGCTGAGTTATATAAAAAGGGTAGTGATGAAGTTACTTATTTATTTGGTGAAAATAAAGAAGGAATATCTTCACCAAATGAGCCAAGTGAAGTGTTTGATAAAATGGTGGAATTAAAATCGACAAAAGCAATGTTTTTTGGACATGATCACACAAATTATATGGCTTTAAGATATAAAGGTATTGAGATGTATTATGGGCACGCTATTGATTATAGAGCCTATCCTACGATAAAATATAAGACGCAGTATCGTGGTGGCAATATTATCACGTTACATCAAGATTCTTCTTATACAGTTGAATCATGTTTACTTAGAGATATTGTGAGGTGAAATTATGAAGTATTTTCTAGTTATAGCTTTTTTATTTATTATAGGCTCAACAATAGGCTGGGTTATTGAGTTATTATTCCGTAGATTTTTCTCAGCTCATAAATGGATTAATCCAGGATTTTTAGTTGGACCTTATTTACCATTATATGGTTTTGGATTATGTGCTCTCTTTGGCTTAGCATATATTAATATTGATTTTATAACAACAACTTATTGGTTACAAGTTGTTATTAAAGTAGCGGTTATGACATTTGCCATGACTTTAGTGGAATATATTGCAGGTTTAATATTTATTAAAGGAATGAATATTAAATTATGGGATTATTCTAATCGACCTGGTAATATTCAAGGTATTATTTGCCCTTTATTTACTTTCTTTTGGGCGATAATTGCTTTAATATATGTTTTATTTATTCATAATGTAGTCATGGGGTGGGTTAATTGGTTTGATAACAACATTGTCTTCTCATTCTTTGTTGGTATTGTATTAGGCGCGATGATTGTTGACTTTGCTTATTCAATTAATCTTGCTACCAAAATTAAAAGATACGCCAAAGAAATGCAAATTGTTGTTCATTATGAACGATTTAAAGATTATATAACTACTAAAGTTCATTCATCAAAAATTAAAAATATCTTTGTTCCTTTAATGAAACCTTTGAATGTTTTAAAAGAAAATATTGAAAGTTACAAAGAAGCAATGAAAACTAATAAAGAAAAGAAGGAATAAGTATGCCAAATAGAAACACGCATAAAAAAAGAAATTCTTTAAAAGAAATCCCCTACAAAAAACGTACAAATTATCCAGAATATAAAGTACATGAACCCACACCATTATTAGAATTTTTACTTAAACGTATTACTAATCAATCAAGAAACAATATTAAATCATTATTAAGTCATCGCCAAGTTTTAGTTGATGGTGCGCCAATTACCCAATTTGATTTTATGTTAGCTAAAGATGATATTGTGATGATTGCGCCAGCACCAGTAAGGAAAATTACTAAGAACAGTAAAAATGACTTACAAAAACTAGATATTATTTTTGAAAACGATGAATTAATTGCTATTAATAAACCATCGGGATTATTATCCATTGCTAGTGATCGTGAAAAAGAAATAACTGCTTATCGTTTATTAATGGATTATGTTCGCACTAAAGATCCCCACAATCGAATTTATGTTGTACATCGTATTGATAAAGATACATCTGGTGTATTAATTGTAGCTAAAAACGAACGTATCCGTGACGCTTTGCAAGACCATTGGAATGATATTGTTAAATTCCGTGGCTATTACGCTATTGTGGAAGGCAACATGGAAGAAAAAAAGAAAACTATTAAATCTTGGTTAAGAGAAGCATCCACAAACTTAATGTATTCTTCAAGAAAGCCAGGAGATGGCAAAGAATCCATTACACATTATCAAGTAATTAAAGAAATTGATGGGTATTCTTTATTAGATGTTAATATTGATACAGGTAGAAAAAATCAAATTCGTGTTCACATGAAAGATATTGGACATAATATTATTGGCGATGAGCGTTATGGTTCAACAAAAAATCCGCTTAACCGTTTAGGGCTTCATGCTTATGCATTAGAG
>CAKPAV010000015.1 GCA_934133115.1 uncultured Bacilli bacterium | reverse complement strand
GAAAATGCTATATGCAAGGTGTAATGCTTGCTGTTAAACATGTTTTTATGGAAAACGATTTTGTCTACGGACTTGATAATATATTATAATTTATAAAAATCATAAGGCTATTTGGCATGATAGTTATTATTCTGAAACCAATGAATATTATTGGGATTTTCTAAATAGTAATCAAATATTAATTATGAAAACAAATAATAATGCAGCTTACAAATTTAATTATTCTAAATCATTCTTAGCATATGGCGATGTTACATTGGGTGATATTACATTTATTGCTGAAAACTATAAAGTAAAATAATGAAATTTAAAATACACTTTTGGGTGATAAGTGTATTTTTTTATGCTCAATTTAATAGGAAAAGTGTATTTTTGATTGGTTGTTTTTTATAGAAAAGTGTAAAACAAAACTAAGAGAGCGAAAAAAAACCATTAAGATATTTCACCTAATGGCTTTTTACTATTTAATTATTTCGCGGCATCAATCATTAATGCACACATTTTATTTGAGAATTCAACAGGATTTTCAATGTTCATGCCTTCCATAAGCATTGCTTGATCAAATAGAAGTGTCGCATAATCATTTAATTTATCTGGATGATCTTTATAGACTTTTTCAAGTGCTTTAAATAAGTCATGATTTGGGTTAATCTCAAGAATACGATCAGCTTTAATATCGCCTTGATTTGGCATTTGTTTTAAGACACGTTCCATTTCAAAACTTACCCCATCACCAGATACAAGACATACTGGAGAAGATACCAAACGAGAAGAAATCTTTACATCATTAACTTTATCTTTTAATGCTTCTTTAATTGCGTCAATTAAAGGTTTCTTTTCCGTTTCAAGATTTTCTCTTTCTTTCTTTTCTTCATCATTTAATAAGTCTAAATCGCCTTGATTAATTGATTTAAATTTCTTACCATCATAATCTTGCATCATTTCAAGAGTGAATTCGTCAATATCATCCACTAATACAAGAACATCATAACCTTTTTTCTTTAAAGCATCAAGTTGCGGCATAGCTTCTACAGCTTCTTTAGATTTATTAGAAGCATAATAGATAGTATCTTGTCCTTCCTTCATGTTTTCTACATATTGTTTTAAAGTAATGTATTTATTTTCATTTAAACTATGATAGAGTAATAAGTCTTTAAGACTATCTTTTCTTTGACCATAAGATTCATAAATACCATATTTTAAGTTAACACCAAAGACTTTAAAGAATTCTTCGTATTTAGCAAAGTCTTCATTTTTCATTCTTTCTAATTCAGCAAGAATTTTCTTTTCAATAGAAGTAGCGATTTTCTTATTTTGGGTATCTTGTTGAAGCATTTCTCGAGATATGTTCAATGAAATATCACTTGTATCAACAAGGCCTTTTACAAATCTCAAATAATCTGGAATAAGTTCCTTACACTTATCCATAATGAAGACACCTTTAGTATAAAGTTGTAAGCCTCTTTCATATTTATCAGAGTATAAGTTATAAGGTGCTTCTTTAGGAATAAAGACTAAAGCATTATAAGAAATTAATCCTTCAATCTTAATAAATAGAGATGTTAATGGAGCTTCAAATTCTTGGAATTTTTGTTTATAAAATTCGTTTAATTGTTCTTCACTAACTTCAGATTTATTTTTCTTCCATAAAGGTACCATTGAGTTAAGAACTTCAAGATGAGTTTCGTCATGGAACTTACCTTCAATATCTTTACCATTCTCGTCTTTATCATTAACAGATTCAGTAACCATCATTTCAATTGGATAACGAACATAATCAGAATATTTCTTTACTAAATTCTTAATCATCCAATCAGATAAGTATTGGTCATAGTTTTCTTCTTCTGTGTTATCTCTTAAATATAAAGTAATAACTGTACCATGACTTTCTTTATCACATTCTTCAATATCATAAGTATCCGATCCACTAGAAGTGAAACGATATCCTTTTTCGGAGAATGGAGACTTAGTTTCCACAACTACTTTACTAGCAACCATAAAAGAAGAATAGAAGCCAACACCAAATTGACCAATAATATCAATATCTTTTTGATCTTTACTTTCATTTGCTTCTTTTAATTTTTCCATAAATTCAAGTGAACCAGATTTAGCAATAGTACCTAAATTGTTATTCACTTCATCATAAGTCATACCAATACCATTATCTTCAATAGTAATAGTTCTTAAATTCTTATCATAAGATAAGAAAACATGATAATGATCTTCTTTCTTTAATTTATCATCACTAAGTGATAAATAATGATATTTATCGATTGCGTCTGATGCATTTGAGATTAATTCTCTTAAGAATATTTCCTTATTGGTATAAATTGAGTTAATCATCAAATCAAGCAAACGCTTTGATTCTGTTTTAAATTCTTTTGTTTCTTGCATAATTTTAATCTCCCTTAAACAACTACAATAACATTATAGTTCACTTTTTAGCACTGTCAAGTGTTGAGTGCTAATTTTGTTACTTTTAGTCAAAAATAAAAAACAACCAATGTACAAATGGTTGCTTATAATTATATTAAAATGTAATAAATATTAGACTAATTGTTTCTCTATATCTCTGACAGAGTACAATATTCTAATTATTGTTACAATTTTTGTATTAGCATCGGGAATGTAAAATACTATAAAATTATCTACTGGTAGTATACGAAATCCTTGACTATGCCATGGCTCTTTGTCATATGATTTGTACCTTTCTGGCATAGTATCTAAACTTAAAATTCGACTTTCTAAACGGCGCATTTGATTTTTTGCATTTTCTGGTTCTTGTAATTCAAAAGCAATATATTCAAAAATAGATTGCAAATCTTTCTTTGTCGCTTCAGTCATTTCTATTTCATATATCATATTTGATAATCCTTGTTAATATTAGCGAATACTTCCTTTGCTTTTGTTGTTCGACCGCATTTCATATCTTGATATCCTTTATCAAGCTCTTCATCAAGATCAGAATCAGATAATTTAGTGATATCTACAAGTGTAGTAGAAGGAATTTTTACATCAAATGGAATTCCTTTTTGTAGTATGATTTGTTTATAAAACATATTAATTGCACCTGAAACAGAAATGCCGAGTGTTGCTAAAATACTTTCGGCTTTTTCTTTGACTTCTGGCTCAATTCTAGCATATAGATTCGATGTTTTTGCTGCCATATATAAATCTCCTTTACATTTTAATTAATTTTTTATATAAATTTCAAATAATTTATCTATATCTATTATATATATTTGTATTCACAAAAGCAATACAATTACATATTTTATTTTTATACAAATGGATTTGACGCAAATCAATTTGCGTAATATTTTTTCAATGTTTCAAATTCTAAATATCAAGTAATTGCATAATAAATACACTGAAAATGCTGGAAAATTATAACATTTTAAGTCTAATTGTTGACAAATAGGTTGTTTTTGATGCTTAATTAATATAAGGAGATAGCCTATGAAAAACATTATTATTGTGGAAGATGATAATCTTGATGCTAATAATTTGATATCTTGTATAAAGAAATATGGTGAGGAAAAAGAAGAAGAGTTCTCCGTTACTCGTTATTCTAATGTCCAATCTTTTATTGATGCTTATAATGATGCAGATATCGTATTTTTAGATATTGCTATGCCTGGAATTGATGGAATGACTGCAGCAAAGATGCTCCGTGAAAAAGATAATGATGTTACAATTGTTTTTGTTACCAATATGTTACAAATGGCAATTAACGGTTATTCTGTGCGTGCTTTTGATTTTATTATTAAACCAGTTAGTTATAAAAATTTTGCAATTCGCTTTGCTAATATTTTAAAAACAGTTACCAAAAAGCAAGGAAAAGAAATATGGATTAATAACAAAGATGGAAAAACACGCATTAATACTTCTAAAATTAAATATATTGAAATAATGCAACACATTTTAATCTTTCATATGGAAAATGGAAATGAATATCGGAATACAGGAACTCTAGTGTCATTACAAGAATTATTGAAAGATGAACCATTTTCTATGTGTAATCGTTGCTATTTTGTAAATTTAGCATATGTAAGTTCTATAAAAGGAAATGTTGTGATACTAAATAACATTTCTTTACAAATTTCTCGTGCTAAAAAGAAAGGTTTTATTAAAGATTTAAATGACTATATTGCCATGTATGGGACTGGTGAATAAATGACTTACATTGTTTTTTATAAATTTTTATTTGTTATTGAATTAGTTATTGCTGAGATTTTATATAGTTTTCGATTAAAAAAACGAAAAATGTATATTTTAAGATTTATTGGATCATTACTAATTTTATTTTTAGTTGCCGCAATTCCGTTTCCAAATAGCACATTTTATTTTAGCTGTCTTAATTTCTTTATTATTTTTAGCATTTCGCTATTATCTTTATGGTTTATCTATGATGAACCATTTATAAGTGTTTTGTTTTGTGCTTTAGCAGCATACACAACTCAACATTTAGCTTATGAATTTACTAATTTAACTTTTTCAATTGTTGAACAAGGTGTTAGCCCACTTTTAGGAATGTATAGTAATGCAATTATTGATTTTTCAAATTTTGATAAAACAACTTTATTTGCCGCAACATTATATTTAATTTGCTATTTTATCATTTATTGGATAGTTTATATAACATTTGCTAAACAAATAAAAAATGGCACTGATTTAAGAATTAAAAGTATATCAATGCTTGCTTTAATTGGTGCAGGAGTTTTAATAAATATTGTTATTAGTTCGGTTATTACTTATTACCTTCAAGAAGATTCTTTAGGCGCTGCAATTAATTATGCTACAAATACATTATGTGGGATATTATTACTTGCTTCACAATTTGGACAATTATCTACAAAAGAAGCAAAACGCGAACTTGATATCTTACAAAAATTATGGCTTCAAGAAAAAGAACAATATCAAATTTTACAAGAAAACATGGATTTAATTAATATCAAATGCCATGATATGCGTCATAAAATACGCACTATTGCAGATGGAAAAAATTTAACAAACGAAGAAATATCAGAAATTGAACAATCAATTGCTATTTATGATAGTTCCGTTAAAACTGGAAATGAAGCACTCGATGTAATACTTACAGAGAAAGGATTTAGATGTAATGGTAAAGGTATTAAATTTACTTGTGTAGTTGATGGTTCATCTTTATCTTTTTTAAGCGAATCTGATCTTTATTCGCTTTTTGGAAACATAATGGATAATGCAATTTATGCAACTTTAAAAGTCAAAGATCCTGAAGAGCGCTTAATTAACTTAAAAGTACATAAAGCAAATGGCTTTGTTTCTATTAACATTAAAAATTCTTATGAAGGAAAAATTACATTCGGAAAAGATGGATTACCAATTACCACTAATCCTGATAAAAACTATCATGGTTTTGGTATGAAAAGTATATCTTATATTGTTGATAAATATAATGGTAACTTATCTATTGCTGTGGAAGATAATGTCTTCAATTTGAATATATTGTTTTTACGAAATGATGTGTAGAATAAGTAACTAACAATACGGAATAAGTAATTGAGTTGCTAATTTTATATTAATAATATAACTTTTTGATAGGGGTTTCATTATTAAGCACCCCCACCTTAAAGGAGGAAAAAACATATGAAGACTAGCAACAAAAACCAATTGCTTAACAAAGTAAACAAGATGCCCCTAGGCATCATTAGTGGAGCAAGTGGAATTGTCGCATTTTTTAGCATAATTGGAATTATTATTGCTTATGTTATTTCTAGTGGTATTGCTGCGCAAACAAATAAGACTGTCACAATTTTTGAAACATGGTGGCAAACGTTATTATTTGTTGTTGCTTTAATATCCGTAGTTATTGCTATAGGAACATTAGTTCTATATTGTCTAAAAAACAGTTCAGAAAGTAAAAAAGAAGATAGCAAAAAAACAACAAAAACAATTTATTCTTGTTCCGTTTGGGTTATGCTTACAATATTTTTCTCATTACTTTCTACATTTTTAGGAGTAGGATCAAGTATTGCTAAAGATAACGAAGCACCAATTAACAAAACACTTGGTGTTGATCCTTATGTAAAAGTACAAACTGGAGAAGGAGCAGGAGAAAAAGCGGAAAGATACTCTTCAGAATTTATTGAAAGAAATGCTGATGGTACACCAATTTATCAAACTGATTCTAGTGGTAATAAATCCACAATCAAAAATAATAAAACCATGCGCGAAAACTCCAAAAAAGTTTCCGAACAAGTCGCTGTAGAGGGAACAGTTTTATTATGGAACAATAATGAAGCTTTACCGCTTCAAACAGGTGAGAAAGTTTCTTTATTTGGTATCGCTAGCGCTAAAGGAAAATATGCCGTTAGTGGCTATGGATCTGGTGAAGTCAAAGCTGATCCAACTGAAGGCAAATTGTCCAGTGCTTTAAAAACTCGTGGATTTGATGTTAATGATAAATTAGATCAAAAATATGAATATTTTACTGACGAATCAATTAAAAAAGGTAACTTTGCTTATGGCTTACATGCTGGTAGATGGCCAAATAGTAACTATAAACCAGTATATTGCGTAAACGAAGTCCCTTGGAAAGAAGTCGAAAGTGTTGTTAATGAAACAATCACAACTTATGATACTGCTGTTTATGTAATTTCTCGCCGTGCTGGTGAAGACCAAGATATTATCGATAATGTTGAAAATAACGAAACCGATGTCGATGGCGGTATGAATCACCTTGAATTAACTAAGGATGAAGCTGAAATTCTTAATAAACTAGCAGAAAAGAAAGCTCAAGGAAAAGTTAAGAAAATTGTCTTGTTACTTAACACCGCTAATCCATTACAATGTAAAGAAATTGTCAAAGATAAATACGCAATTGATGCTTGTGTATGGACTGGCATTGGTGGAAGTGAATCTTTAGTTCAAGTAGCGGATGTATTATCTAATTCTAATTATGTAATGTCTGGTCATGCTCCTGATACATTATTAATGAATAACCATCTTGCCCCAAGTAACGCCAACTTCGGTGATTACACTTGGACAAATGATGATATCAAAGAAAGATTAAAAGATATTCCTTATTTAAATGATGAATATAAATACTATTATCAAACACATAACTTAAAATATATTGCTTATCAAGAAGGAATTTATGTCGGTTATAAATATTTTGAAACTCGTTATGAAGATTATGTCTTAGATCGCTATAACGCTAGTGGAAGTAATGGTAGTTTTGATGGTACCTCTTGGAACTATAAAAACGAAGTAGCTTTCCCATTTGGTTATGGTTTATCTTATACCGAATTTGAAAGAGCAAATCCAACATTTAGCGAATCTGATGATAAATATATTGTTACCCTTGATATTAAAAACATTGGTGATAAATATGTTGGAAAAGATACTCTTCAAGTATATTTGTCTAAACCATATACGGAATATGATCAAGCAAACAATGTAGAAAAATCTGCGATTGAATTAGTTGGTTTCGCTAAAACTAATATCCTTGAAGTTAATAGTGAAGCACAAACATTAAAAGTAGAAATTGATAAAGAAGATTTACGTACTTATGATGCTTATGGTAAAAAGACTTATATTTTAGAAAAAGGTAATTATTACTTAAGTATTGGCACTGATGCACATGATGCTTTAAACAATGTTCTAGCTGCAAAAGGATATAATCCTACTAATACTAATAATCGTATGGATAGTGTTGGTGACGTTAATATGACATATAAAATCACTATTAACGAAGATGATTATACAACTTATGCAACTTCAGAAACTGGCGAACAAATTACTAATAGATTTGAAAATGCCGATTTAAATTTATATAGTGGAACAAAAGATGATCAAAGCATCACTTACTTATCACGTAAAGATTGGCAAGGTACATATCCATTAAGTGAAGTTAAATTAGAATGTAAAAACGACACAATGGTTTATGATATGCAATATGGTCATGAAGTAGAAGTTAATAAAGATGATAAAATGCCAAAATATGAAACAGTTACTTCATCAGTTGGTGCTTTAAATCTTGCAATGATGGAAGAGTTAGAATATAACGACCCATTATGGGAAGATTTATTAAATCAAATGTCTTACAAAGAGCAAGTCATCATGATGAATTATGGTATGGGCTTCTTAGCAGGTGCGGAAAGTATTGGCGCTCCTGGACTAAAAGCTACTGATGGACCTCAAGGTATTTATATTACTAAATACGCTTTCCCTTCACCAGTAATGAGTGCTGCAAGTTTTAATGAAGAATTAGTTAAAAATTTAGGTGATGCTTACGCTCATGAAGCATTGCATGCTGGTTATTCTCTTGTTTATGCACCTGGCGGAAACATCCATCGTAGTTTATATTCTGGCCGTAACTTTGAGTATTATTCAGAAGATGGCGTATTAGGTGGCAAAATGCTTGCAAGTCAAGTAAAAGGCATGAATAATCGTGGTATTATTGTTTGTTCTAAACACTTTGCATTTAACGATCAAGAAACTAATAGATATGGTGTTGCCACATTCTTTAATGAGCAAAGCGCTAGAGAAGTATACTTAAAAGTATTTGAAATAGGTGTTCGTGAAGGTGGAATGAATGGTTTAATGTCAGCGTTTAATCGTATTGGCACTACCTGGACAGGAAGACATAAAGGCTTACTTACTGACATATTAAGAAAAGAATGGGGATTCATTGGTGTTGTTGAAACTGATGCTTGCTCTGGCGCTGCTATTACGCCACACATGGAAGATAAATGGGCTATAGCAGAAGGCTTAGTAGCGGGAAACGATGTTTGGATGTCACGTGGTTCCGAAACAATGCTAGATGATAGTAAAAACAACCCAACAGTAATGCTTGCTTTACGTGAAGCTTGCCATCGTGTCTTATATACTCAACTTCATAGTGCTGCGATTAATGGTGTAACTGTTAATACAAAGATGGTAAAAATAACACCATGGTGGCAATCAACACTTAATTTATTAACAACTCTAATGATTGTGGCTTTGGTCTTATCATTAGCCATGGCAATATTAAGTTTTGTATTTAAAGCTAAAAATATTCTTGCTATAGAAGGAAATACTGATAATGGTAATAATACCAATATTAATAGCAGTATAAATAATAAAAAAGTAGTTAATGAAACATCAAATAGTCCTAATGATAATAATGATGACAAAGAAAAAAAGAAAAAAAAGCCAAAATTAACTATTAAAAAATTAAATGCAATCACGGCTGGAAGTTTAGCATTTGTATTTATAGTTAGTACAATTATTGCTTCTGCTAAATTCTTTGCTAAAGATCCAGCATTAAAAGGATATCAAGGTAATGGCGAAGTACATATATGTAATCACCATTGCCCAGTATGTGGTAATTGTATAGACTTAACTTGTGATAAGCCCGCATGCGCTATTAAATGTAAATGTACAACAATAACCATTGAAGCTGAATCTGAATATGTCGAAAGAATTGATGGTAAAGCTTTATGGGGTAATATGCATGTTGGAAAAGATGAAGAAAGAGATCTTTCTTATATTGGCGGCTTAGATGGTAATAGTGGCGCAAAACTTAACTTTAAATTCTTGGCTAATCAAAAAGGAAGAGCTTTACTAAATGCCACTATTAGAAGAAGACCTTGGAGTTTTGATATTGATGAGTTCGTAAATGTTTATATAAATGGTGAAAAAATCGATTACGAACAAACGCTTAAAGGAACAGTGGAAAATGGTGACTATCATAGTGATGATGGCAGTGACGGAAAAGGTGATTTCCAATCATTCGATATTCGTAACTTTGAAATTAATGAAGGATTAAATGTTATTACATTCGAAGTTGGCGAAAAAGCCGGTGGACAATGTCCTAACTTTGATAAAATTACATTAATTTCCAATAGTGTTATTAATGAATATCAACACTTATGCCATAGTAAGTGTCCAATATGTGGAAAATGTACAAATAAAGATTGTGATGATCCAATTGTTTGTAAAGACAAATGTACTTGTAACTCAATTAGTATTGAAGCCGAGTCTGAATATGTCGAACGCAAAACAAGCGATGATAAACCATTAAATATCGGAGTTGACGAAGAAAAAGGCATTAGTTTTGTTAAAGATTTGAATGGTAACGCTAATGCAAGAATAAGCTTTAAAGTCGAATCTAAAGAAGATGGTAAAGCAATGCTAAAAGCGACATTTAGAAGTATGCCTTGGGCATTCCCTCTTCATCAATATGTTGGTATTAAAGTTAATAACGAAGAATACGAATATAACAAAATGTTACCAAAAGATGAAGATGAAACACATGATCAACCTTCAAAATGTGACTTTGTAACAGTTGATATTGGTATCATTGAATTAAAAGAAGGCTTAAATGATATTACAATCTATGTTAAAGATGGCTCATATCCTCAATGCCCTGACCTTGATAAAATTTCTTTATTAGGAAGCATTGCTATCAATGAAGTCAATCATACTTGCGAAAGTAAATGTCCATTATGCGGAAAGTGTTTAGATAAAGACTGTACAAATATTGTTTGTAAAGAAAAGTGCGAATGTAAAAACACTTCAATTGAAGCTGAATCTAGTTTTGTTGAACGTAAAACAAAAGATGGAAAAGAACTTAACATTGCCACTGATGAAGAAAAAGGTATTACCTATGTCAAAGATTTAAACGGCAATGGCGGAGCGACATTATCATTCATCTTTAATTCTAGCGAAGAATCTAAAGTAATTCTTTCATTAACAGTTCGTTCCTTACCTTGGGGATTTGAACTTCATAAATATGTAGGCATTACAATTAATGGCGAAGAATATGTCTATAATAAAATATTACCAAAAGATAGTGATGAAACACATACAAATCCAAATGAATGCAGTTTCGCTAGTGTATCTATTGGAGAAATCAACTTAGTAAAAGGTGTAAATATCATTAAATTCACCGTTATTGAAGGATCTTATCCTCAATGTCCTGATTTTGATAAAATCACCCTTACTGGTCCAACTGAAGTAAGTGAATATACCCATGTTTGCGAAAGCAAGTGTCCAGAATGCGGAAAATGTCAAGATTTGAATTGTCAAGATCCTATCAATTGTAAGGATAAATGTGAATGCAAAATAACAACTTTAGAAGCTGAGTCTAGTAGCGTAACTATTACTCAAGCAACTGAACCAAAATGGGGTGGAGTAAGTAGAGGTAATTATGAAGCCACTAATACAGGTTACATTAAGGTTGAAAATGATAATGGTGGTTCAAGTTTCACATTCAATATTAATTCTAATCAAGACATAGATGTTGCAATATATGCTTATGTAACACCTAAAAAATATATTGACTATGCCTTAAACGAGCAATTTGATTTAATAGTTAATGGCGAAACAATTACTTATGAAAGTGAAAAAGCCTTAAAAGATGAATCATTAGAAGATAATCATTGGGCTGAATACTTTGTAAGAATCAAGTTAGGTGTTATTCATCTAAATTCAGGCGACAATACTATCACATTCCAAGCTAAAGGATGGCAAGGATTAATGATGGATAAAATCGAATTATATGGTAATGCCAATATAATTGAAAAAAACGTCTAAAAGAAAGAAGGAAAAATTTATGAAAAAGAAATATGTCGAACCTAAAATAGACGAAATAAAAATAGTTTTAGAAGATGTTATATTAGTATCCGCCGTGGAAAATAATGAAATCACTGGTGGATATGACGAAGAAATGTAGGTGAACAATATGAAAAAAATATTTGGATATCTTTTATTAAGTGCTTCATTATTATCTTTAGGAGTAGTAAATAAAACTAATAAAGACTTTAAAGAAACTACATTATTAGATAATGAAGACTATGTAACACTAAATCATGTGCGTAAAGCAAGTGAGAATAATGGATTATTATACTCTAAAATGTTTTCTCAAGTTGCTTATGATGAAGTAAGCGAAAGTTATTTCTTAAGATTTGCTACTGCAGTTAAAGGTGATATAAGCACTATTAATTATTCAAGAAAAGTAGAAGGAAAAGATGATAAAGAAGTAAGTTCTAGTGTTGTTTATTATGGAATAAGCGCAAACGGAGAAACCTTATATTATGATGGCATAAATAAGGTTGCTTCTAGTGATACATCATTAAGAGGCGATTATTATTGGACTTGCTATACAATTAAATTTAATAAAGGTAGCGAATTTATTAATAAAAATATTAGTCTTACTTTAAAAGTAAATGATGTTGAAATTGCTAACAAAACTACATCAGTTACTGATAACTTTAACAAATTAACGATTGAAGCAGAATCTGACTATGTTGAAAGAATGACCGCTGATGGAAAAGCACTTAATACGGAAACATATAATGGTGTAACATTTGTTAAAGACATGTCAGGCGATGGTAGAGATAATACACAAGATTATGGTAATGCCTATTTGAAGTTTGCATTTATTTCTTCAACAGCAGGAGAAGCTTCTTTAAATGCCACATTGCGTCAAATGCCATGGGTATTTGAATTAAAAAAATACGTTAGCATTGAAATTAATGATGTTAACTATGAACATAATAAGAATTTACCAGCAGATACAAATGCTAACGATAAAACACCACATAACGAATGGGCATTCATGAATTTAGATTTAGGTACAATTAATATTAAAAAAGGTTATAACACAATTAAGTTCATTATAAATGATGGTGATGGATTATATTCAGCTTGTCCTGACTTTGATAAAATAACACTTACTAGCGTTGCTAGCATGGAAGAATATACTCATAAATGTTTAAGTGTTTGTCCTATTTGCGGCAAATGTCAAAATTTAACTTGCGATGATGAAGTTGTTTGTAAAGATAAATGTGATTGTACAACTACAGTTGTTGAAGTAGAGTCTGATAACGTTGAACGCAAAAAAGCAGATGGCAGTTCTTTAACTTTATCAACAGATGAAAATGGTAATACATTCACCAAAGATGTATATAATTTAGGAAATGCTTATATAATGTTTAATCTAGAAGCAAACGCAAAAGGAAAAGCATTATTGAAAGCAACATTTAGAATGATGCCTTGGGATTTCCCACTACATCAATATGTAGAAATTAACATTAATGGCGTAACTTATGAATATAACAAAATGTTACCAAAAGACCAAAATGAGTCACATGATGCGCCATATAAATGCGATTTTGTAACCATAGAATTAGGAATTATTGAATTAGAACAAGGCACTAATACTATTAAATTTATTTCTAAAGATTGTGCAAATCCTCAATTCCCAGATTTTGATAAAATCGAATTATTCGGTCAAACAACAATTCAAGAAGTCAAATAATTAATCCTATTAGCACTAGCGCTACATGATGCTAGTGCTTTTTTATATTT
>CAKPAV010000014.1 GCA_934133115.1 uncultured Bacilli bacterium | reverse complement strand
CTGGTTCATTTAGATTTGCAACATATGCATATGTGTCTATAACTCCATCATATGGATTTGTTATTGCATCTCGCTCCATTTCCCATTCTTCTTGGTATTTAGAAACAAATAACATCGATAGGCAAAGACCATAACTAAATCTAGTCAATTGTGCGTGATACACAAGCGCATCATAATTTTCTTCAAACTCTTTAACTAATCTTTCATAGTCTTCATCATTGCTAATCCAATAGAGAATACCATCAAAGATTTTATTTTGTCTTTCAGAGTAATAAACTGTATCATTGTTTTTAAAATCAGTAATCACGTTTGGTAGAAGTTTAAGAAGCTCTAATCTTTTAATTGCTTCAGCTTTTTGTAATTGTCTTAATTCTTGTGTCATGTTTTTAACCTCCTTACATATAACAAGCTTCATCTATAAGAACTCTTCTAGTGATATTAGAGAGAGTTTTTTTATCTTTGTAAATGAGTTTAGAAAGTGCTTTTGCAATTTGATTGATGCTTAAATCTTCACTTTTTAAATATGCTTCTTCAATAATGCTACAAGCATCTTCAAATTTTTGTTCTTTTAATCTTGGTAAAACACTTTCAACTTCGTTTGCAATATCTATTGCTAAAAGGTCTATTTTATTTTCTCTTGCTTTCTTTAATTGTTCTTGATAATACATATGTTTTTCTCCTTTTTTCTTTTTATATAATTTTTCTTTTTTTTAGCGGTGTTATAAGTGTTATCGCCTCACTGTTAATTTATTCTTCAATTCCTAGTATCAAATTTGTTGCTTTTCTGGATTGGCTAATAGTACTGATGATGTTGTGTTTGATGCCATCTTTAAGAGCATCTCCCCAACTTTTCAAATAAGCAATGCTATTTTTTAACAAGTCATCATTCATGATGTCTAATGAAATCATTGAGTATAAACTAGATAATTCAGCAACCAATTCTTCTTTGCTATAAGTTGGTGAACCAAAGCCACAAGAAGCGGTTAAAGTTTTTCTATTTAGTAAACTTGGATGGCCTGTTGAGTGTGCGAATTCGTGAAGCATTGTTTGATAATAATCTTCAATGGTTTCAAATTGGTTTTTGGTAGGTATAACAACGCTATGATTAGATGGTCTATAATAAGCTCTATCTTGTTCAACTTCGCTAAAATGTAATTTTGCTCTTTCGATGTAAGAAGCTTTTACATCTTCAACCTTTTGAATTCTGATTAAATCGTTTATTGGCTCAGCTTCTCCATCGTTGATTTTCCAAAGAGTTTTTACATCAATTTCACAATCTTCAGCTCTGAATAAATATTCAAGTACGAATTGGAATTTACGATAAACAAATTTTTGTTGTCTACTGTTCCATTCCAAAGTTTCGTTAAATTCTCTTTCATTGCCTTTAGCATCCTTGTATTTGAAAGAAACTTTAACACCTGATTTCTTACCTTCCATAAGCTCTTTTATTTCTTCTTTTAATTCTTCTTTGTTTTCAATCTCAAGTGCAAGTGCTTCTTGTTCAGCTGTTGTAAGATACTTATAAAAAGAGCATGGCTTATAGTTTGCTACACCTTTAGCACCTTTTTTGAGATGTAATTTATTGTCTTTAATTTGTTTAAAAGTAACATAAAAGCCAGCTTCAACAAGTAAAGGATTGTAACATTGCATCGTATAAACATTAACAGCTGCCATTCCTTCAAGTACTAAATTATAAATAGTTGAAGCGCCTTTTCCTGATGTTGTTGTCCAAGTTTTGCGCCAACGTTGAACGTCTCCACTTTCTATTATTTCTATGATTTTATCGGCTATTTCTACATTCATTTGATAGTCATTTTTAATTGCTGGGTTTTTGCTTGTGTTTTTCATATTCATTCATTCTCCTTGTATGCGCCTTTTATTTTTGATACAATAGAGAAGCCAAAAGGGCTATTTAAAAAGCTTCTTTACTGGTGGGCTCTTGTCTGTTCGTGGTCGCCAAACTTTGAAACAGTGCAAGAGTTTTTTATTTTTCTCTTAGCTTACTAATTATGTAAGCATTTTTTGATGGGGCTTTTTCCAGAGCTTCAATAATATCAGCATCTTTAGTTATATGAAGTCTTAATAATATCTTCTTATAAGTCTTTGCTTCATATTTTATTTTGGCTTTGGTTTTGGCCTCTCTTGATTTTTGCTCTTTGCTCTTTCGTGCCGTGGTTCATTCCTCCTTTTGACACTAAAATAATAATATAGGGCTAGCGCCATTGTCAATAACTTTTTTATTATTTGTTTTTCTAAGCATCCATATATATTATTTTATAATATATAAAATTTTTAAATTTTTTTATTTTTTATCTTATTTCTAATAATTTTATTTATTAAATTATTTTTATTTTTTTAACGCTTATTTCATCCAATTTTATTTTAATTTTCGCCGCGCGCTTTTATCATTCTTTTTTATTTTATTTTTTCTTTTATTACTCATTTATTTCAATCTATCATCATTTATAAGCTTTATTATATTTATATAATAATATATTATTATTTATTTATTATTACTTAGTTTTAGTTATTATTAGTATATTTACATTGAAACATTATATTTTCTTACAATACACACCTTGAAAAAAAGAAAAAGTAAAAGTTAGTTATTATATAACTAAAGCATAAAAAGTGATAAATGTTTATGTGGTTCAATCTCTATGAATTGAGCCAAACATTAAAAAACGCCTTATTTAAGGGCTTTTTTTATTATATCAATGAATATGTAAGGGAATATTTGCAATTATCACTTGAAACCCATCTAAAAAGTAAGACACCAAGCAATAATAAAAGCAACAAGAAAGCCAAGAGACCCCACCCCCATACCGGCGAATCAATGGGAGGGCGGGCGTGTATAACAATGTCTCAATTTTAAATTTTTCTCATTTTTAGCCTTTTTACCTTTTTTCTACCTAGTAGTATTTACAATCAAAAACTTACAATGATAGTGAGGTGTAATGCAATGAAAAAGAAGATTAGATCACAATTAGAATTTCTATCTCCAATGGAGCAAAACATTTATCGTGGATATGCTAGCAAAGTCGATGATATGAAAGATGCAACATTGGTAAAAAAATCTGTGAAAAAAATTCTTGGTGCTGAAATTCCTTTAGAACTTGAAACAGGTGAAAAAGCAAGAATAAGCATAATCGATGTAGTTGCAACAAAAACGATTGCAGAAGCAATTGAAAATCCTAGCACTTCAAAATTAAAGGACTTATCAACAATCATGGGTGAAAACAAAGTGGAAGTTGATGTCAATGCTGATTTAGGATCTTTATTTGGTGATATTGAGGTAAAAGATGATTCCGGTTCTTAATAATGGAATCGAGAGTGGACTTTACAAAAACACGCTTGCGGATCAATTGCTTTCAGAATATCAACTGGATTTAAAAATTGATTTGTCATATGGCGGAAAGGTTCATTCAATACCAGTCTGGAAATTTATCGAACGCTATTTGAGAATTAAAGACAAACGCGGACGAAAAATTGCTTTCGAATTAAATATCGATCAAATTGAGGTCTATAAAGATTTGTGTGATAGAAAAAGACGCGGGGAAAGAATGTGGCTCGATATACTTAAAGCTCGACAATTAGGTATGTCAACATTCATAGCTGCAGTATACTTTTCATTAACAATTTTTTCTCCTAACAAAACAGCAGTAATCATTGCTGATACAGCAGAGCACGCAACTAACTTATTCAAAAAGTACAAGTTCATGTATGAAAACTTGCCACCCGCAATAAGAAAACTTGTCCCAAAAAAGCAATCAAATGCTAAGGAACTAGTAATTACCTATGGTAATGGCGATGAATCCTCTATAAAAATTGTCGTTCAAGGTGAAAATGCTGGTCGTTCTGATACTTGTCAATACTTGCATTTATCGGAAGTAGCATTCTGGAACGATATAGAAGAAACACTTACATCCGTTCTCCAAACAATTGATATCGAAAACAAAGATTCAATTGTCACATTAGAAACAACAGCTAATGGTGTTAATGCTTATAAAGTCATTTGGGATCAAGATGCAAGTGGCGATGGAGAATATCAACCTAAATTCTTTGCATGGTATTCGAATCCTAATTATTCAACTGAGTATTCTGGATTTGAATTATTAGACTTTGAAAAAGAAATGGTTGAAAAATATTCTCTATCACTTAACCAAATCGCTTGGTATCACTCTATGTACATGATGATGCATAGAAATCTTGAGAAATTAAGACAAGAACATCCTTCTTGCCCATCCGAGGCTTTTATTACTTCTGGAAACTCAAAATTCAATATGGAGTTAATTCAAAAAAGGAAAGAAGAAGTTTTAAAAACTGGGTGGTTAAAAAAAGGAGAATTCAATTGTAATATTTCTTACTCTCCTGATGGTTCTCAAATAGAGATTACAGAAATAGAGTTTGTAGAGTTTGATGGGGGTAGCATCAAAATATATGAAGAGCCTGATCCAACTCATTTCTATGTTGTCAATAACGACCCAGCTATGGGTGGCGAAGATTATTACGCAATTCAAGTTATTGATAATTGTACAATGAAACAAGTAGCAGTCTATTGGCGAAATAAATGTGATGCAGATGTAGTAGCAAAGCAGCTTTATTGTTTAGGTGTTTATTATAACGAAGCCTTAATTAGTGGAGAAACTAATACAACAAGTTATTTACTTCATGTTATCGAAAAAACAGGTTATAAAAACATTTATCAAGAACAAGATTATGAAGATTTGTCTAATAGATTTCAAAACAGACTTGGTTATAAAACAACGACTAAAAACAGACAAGCGCAAATAGATATGTTTGCAATTGCGTTCCGTGAAGATTATCAAATGATCAACGATTATCAAACGCTTTGTGAAATGGAAACTTTCCAAGTTGTTAGAAATGATAAAACCGCAAAGGAAAAAGTTCAAGCAACTAATGGAAACCACGATGACTTAGTTATGGCTATGTGCGGAATATTCTTATGCAGACATAATCAACTGGCCATTCCAATTAACAGAAATGAAAACAAGTCAATTGAAACGCTTAGGATGTTTAAAAAACCAAAAAACAAATTATTAGAAGATGATGAGGTATATCAAAGATGGGATTAAAAGGAATAACAAAAATTACAAATAGAGAATTTAAAAATGCAAAAAGAATCATAAATGCACTTTGCGTTCTTGGTATTACTGAAGAAGATCTTCTTAAGATAAAACAAATTCCTGAATTAGAAAAAGAAATTCAAGAATTAAGAGAGTTTAAGCAAACTATTCTTGTTACTCAAGAAAACAAAAGTAAAGCTCAAAAAGAAGGAGCACGATCAATTACTGATGAGATAAAGGAAATGTTTGCTGCGAAAGTAGAGGAGTATGATCCAAATGGAACAAGAAGCGAGTAAAACAATAAACTATAGCCTTTTTCTATTGGATGAACAATGGAAGGGAAAAACAAACTTCAATAAATATGTTCAAGAAGCTCAAAATTTTTATAATGGTGAACAATATCCAAATAAAAATTTCAAAAATATGTTAAGAATTACTCTTAACGTTTGCTCATTTTCTTCAAACTTAAAAGCAGCAAAAATTGTAGGTACTCCGCGTTATATTCAATTTGTTTCCGATAATGAAGATATTGATTGTACTGAACTTCAAAGGTTTGATGAATATAATATGTCAAAGTTAAACGAAAAAACTGAAGACTTTCAAAGTTGCTTAGACTCATTAAATAACGGAACTTCCGTTGTGTATTATCGATGGGATGAAGATGATACATCGTACAAAGGAATTTATAAAGGCGGACTCGTTCTAGAACAAATAGATATTCTGAAATTTGCAGTAGCTAATCCACATTTAAAAGATATCCAAAATCAAAAATGGGTAATGTTTTGGAAGGATGAAGAAGTCGGTGCTCTTCGCGATATGGTAGAAAGAGAATCCGATACAGAAAAAAAGAAAATTCAAGAGAGCATTGTTCCTGATAATTATTCTCAAGATGAAGATAGAGAATTTATCAATCATGGACTTGCCACATTGCATACAAGATTTTTTAGAATCAATGGAGAAGTGTATTTTATGTGTTCCACAAAAAACGTAGATCTCTTTGAATATCCACATCCTCTTTCTCCGCAAGTTAGTAAGTCGATGAAAAAAACAGTAAAGAAAATAGTCGATGATTATAAGAAAAAAATACAATCTGATAAAGGCGATGACTATTTTGAAAAAGTACCAGATTACAAAATAGATTATGAAGATTTAATAATTCAAATGCACGAAAGTAACGAATTTAAAGATAGTGATTATAAAACTGTCAAAGAAAAATTCTCATTATATCCATTTGCTGATTTAGAACTTTTCAAAATCAACAATTCGTTTTACGGAAGATCTGATATCAAAGGGTTAATACCAACACAAAAAGGAATTAACTTTGCAATATCCATGATGCTTAAATGTGTTGAAAATAATGCTTATAATAAAATTTTTGCAAAAGAAGGCGCATTGGCTGGCCAAGAAATAACTAACGAGCCCGGCCAAGTAATTACCGATCATTCAAGATTTACAAATGGCTGGGGAATAAAATTTGCCGAAAGTCAACCTATGCCTAATGGTGTTATTGAATTTATTGATAAATTTATCGCCCTAGCTAGAGTATTTGGTGGTTTCAATGACGTCATGGATGGCTCGGTATCTAATCAAGATATTTCTGGTTATGCAATTCAACAAATGATTAAACAAGCAAATTCTTCTATTGAACAACAACAACAATTGTTTTGGAAATTTTGCAAAGACAAAGCAGCAATTCGATTGATGTTTTATAAGTTCTATGTTGATAAAGCTAAATACACATATGAAAAAGAAGATTATCAAGTTGAAAAAGATGAAGCAGCTAGAAAGAGATTAGAGAAAAAGCAAACAGTTTTAAGAGAACAAGGCTCTGAATTAGATATTGGTAATGTTGATTTAAGTAATCCAACTAAAAAGATAAGAATCAAAGAGTTCTCTGGAAAAGAAATATATGGTTCTAACTTTGATATCAATATTGATGTTATGCAAGGTCTTGTTGATAGTAAACTTGCTGAATCACAAATGTGGGATACATTGTTAATGAATGGCGGAATTCAAAATATGGACCCAGAAATTCTTGAAATGTATATAAATGTAAATCCAACAGTTACTCAACATACAAAGCACGCTTTAAAAGCTGTTATTGAGAGACAAAAACAAAGTGAAAACTATCAATTAAAACAACAATTAGCAAAAGCGATTCAAAGCTTGCAACAAATGGCTAACTATGCAAAAGAATTAGAAGCACAAAGTGAATACAGAAAGAATTATGCAGAAAATTTAATGAAAGAATTTACTCAAAAAATTGGTGTTGCCAATAAATTGATTGGTGCACAAAATCAAATGATTTCTGGAAAAGCTTCTAATAACCAAGTTACAGAAGGAGCTGGAAAATCTCTCAATTCTAGGGGGATTTCTGGCTCTGATATAACTACTGATACTCAATAGCCTTTAGGCTTTGATTATATTTCCCATTGAATAGGGCAAAAATCAAAATATTCGCAAGTCAAAAGCGTAAAAATGTCATTCGGTAGCCACTACCGTGTCAGGAGATAGAAAAATGGAAAAAGAAAACAAATTAAAATTCCCTCTTAATCTTCAATTATTTGGCGAAGATTCAGACGAGGAAGATTTACTCGATGATGAAGATTTCGATGATGACTCTTCAGATGACGAAAATGAAAATCACAATAAGGATGATTCTAATAAAGAAGATTCAAATGAAGAAGAGACAAAGAAAAAGCAATCACGAGAGGAAAATGCTCGACAAGCTCGTTTAAGACGAGAAAAAGAGCAAAGGGAAAAGCAAGAAAATGAAGAGCGTATTCGTAAAGAGGCTTATGAAAAAGGGAAATTGGATTCTGTAAAAGAAAACAAATTTACCAAAAAACCTATTAAGGATAAACACGATCTTAAAATCTATGAAATTCAATGTGAGATTGAAGCTCGTGGCGGTGACCCAATCAACGATTTGCCAGAAGAGTTATCAAAATTGGCGCGCGAAGATGATTTAAAAAAATCCAATGATGCTAAGCAAAGACAAACCGAAGAAGAAAAAATTAAAAGTGATATAACAGACTTTAGAAGTAAATACAAAACAGTTGATATAAAAAGTCTTTTAAATGATCCTTTGTTCAATGATTACGCTAGTGAAAAACTTGGTAAACAACCCTTAACGACAATTTATGAAAAATTTATGACTTTAAAGAACTCTCTTTCTTCATCAGCAAAAAAGAATGAAGAAGAAGAACAAGAGAATAAGGAAGCAAGAAAAAATGGTTCATCACCTAGCGCGGGTGGAGGAAAGCAAATAGAAAAATCTTCATATTCTCAATTAAGTCATGAAGCAAAAATCAAGGAGCTTAAAAGACAAGGACTTATTTAGTCTTAAATTGTGATTTTAGTTCCTTAAAAACAAAAGTGATTTAGGAGGAATTTAAAATTATGAAAACTTTTGGAGAAATTATTAAATTAGGAGATTTGCCAATTGAAGAAAAAGAGCAAATCAATGATTCTATTATTTATTCAGCCGAACATGAAGGAGAATTATTTAGTGAAGTAAATCATGTTCCTTTAGATGAAAATAAAACATCTATGACATTCACACGTTCATATCTACCAAAAATCGATAAGACATCCGATAGATATAAAAACGGATTAGTAGAAGGTGTTACACCTGATCCAGAAAAAATTAACGAAGCTGAATTCTCAGTTGCTGTTAACGAAAATGGTTGGTTCTATCCTTTTACTAACAAAGCATTAAATCACGCATGGACTGACATCAAAAAGAGATGTAGCAAATTTTTACAAAACCTTTTTAAAACTTATCATGATGAAAAAATTGCTGATGCATATCTTTCTTCAGCAAATATTGTAACTAGTATTGATTTATTAAAATTAACAGACTTATTACAATTGTCAACGATGCTTTATAAAAATAATGCTGTGACATTTGGAGGCTTCTACAAACTTAAAGTTGCTCCTGAAGTTGCAGATAAAATGCTTGTAGCCTATAAAGATATTATTACACATACAACAGAAAAAGAAGCTGTTGTTAATGGTGAAATTGGTGAAATTGGCGGATTTAGAGTTATTAAATCTCGTTTACAAGCATTCCAAAAAGATTCGTCTAAAGGTTATCCATTTATTGCATATGGTAAAACATCAAAAGATGAATTCCCTGTAAGTATTTGTTCTTACGATAATTTAAATGCACAAATTATTTTCACACCATTAGGTGGCTTAGGAAATGACCCATTAAAACAAAGAGGTGCTATTGGCTTACATGTTGATGGACACGGATTTTATGTTTTTGATGACGCTATTTGTGTTACTGGTTATCAATCTGCAACAGATATTGCAAGTGTTGATGTATTCGATAATACAAAACGTTCACATTTAGTTCGAACAAATGAAGCTGCCTCTAACATTAACGTTAATGCTTCTGTGTTAAAACTTAAAGTTGGTGAAACTTATGAATTAACAGCAACAGATGGCGATGGTAAGGATATTCAATCTAGCGTATCTTATTCATCATTAGATGCAACGATTGCTACTGTAGATGCCGCAACAGCTGCAGCTGGAACAAACCCAGTAACACCTGCAACTACAAAAGGTAAAGTTAAAGCAATTAAAAAAGGCTTAACACGTATTGTAGTTGAAAAAGGCAATTTAGCAACATTAGTTACTGTTGAAGTTATTTAATTATTAAAACTTAGAGGCATGAAAAATGTTCTCATGCCTCTATTCAAAATCTAGGAGGAAAAATTATGATTTTGTCAGAAGAAGAAACATTAGATTTTTTAAAAAAAGAAGAACAAATTTCAATCAGGATTAGAGCAGACAAAAACAATCCAAATTATGTAACTGAATGTGTTTATGTAAATGGAGTTGCCATTCAAATTCCTGTTGGTGAAGATGTTAAAGTTTCAAAAACTGTTCGAGATTTATTGCTTCGAAAAGGAATTATTTAGCTTGCTATCGTTCTCCTATATATAGCCGAAGTTATGAACTTCTTCGTTAAAAAAAGTTCTAAATGGAGATTTACCCAAGTGGTTTAAGGGGAATGGTTGCTAACCATTTAGTGCCTAAAAGCAGCATAGGTTCAAATCCTATAATCTCCGCCAAAATGGAGGTAGTTTATGCAATTATCCAAATTAGTATATGAAGTTGTAAAAAATGTAAAATACCTTGAAGATACTGGTTTTACATATGAAGCTTTTGTTCGTGGAGAATATGATAATGATCTAGATTATAAAAATTCTATAAACAATGCATTTTCACCTATTAACGAAGCTATTCATAGATTAAGTGATCGAAATAAGATAAAGCACAAAATTGAGTTAATTGGAAAAGCAAATAAGAACGGAATAATAGATTTAGGTACTTTGGCTTACGACATAAATAAAATTATAAATGTGTTTTCATTATTAAATGGCAATTATGTACATGTTGAATTTAGAGAATTTGGTAAAGATAAATTACTTGTTACTTCAAACAGTGATAATGAATTATATCTTGAATACATCCAAGATATTTGCCACTTTTCTAAAGATGATATTTATTTTTTTACTGATAACAACAACATTATTGAAAAAAAAGATGTTGATTTAAAAAAAGATTATGGAATTACTGAAACAATGTGTTCGTACATAATTGAATATGCAGCTGGCCGTTTACTTGAGCCAATTGCTCCTGAATTAGCTAATATGCATATAACTCGTTCAGAACAATATTTCGATGATTTGGAAGAGCAACAAACACCTTTTTCACAAAACAAAATAACAACAAAATATAGGATTGAGTAATATGAAAAAAAGTTCATTTAAGCATTATGATTTATCACAATCAACTAGAAAAAACCTAACAATATCAAAATTTGGTGGAGTTGACTATTCAACTCCAAGATTTTTGGTTGATAGCTCACGTGCTATTGATTTACTCAATTATATTTATAAAAATGGCATTGTCCAAAAAAGAAATGGTATTGAAGAAATTTATCATGTTAAATCATTTAAATACATTAAAAAAGATTTCGATGATGAAATTGTTGACGATGTAGTTAAAGAAAATGGCGTTAATTTTAATGGATTATGGAAATTTGTTGCAGAAGATGGTAAAGAACATTTTATCGCTCATGTTGGTAAATTACTTTACGAAATCAAAGATTTTAACACTTCACAAATGGAAATGCTTCCAATTATTTTTAATAAGAATTCAGTCAAAGGAAATGACGGCCTATATTATAGCCAATGTTATGAATTTTTAGATAATAAAAGTTTTGCTTTTGTTGGTGGAAATAAATTTTGGTTTTTAGGCGGAAATAAATACATGTGTTTAAGATTTTTAAAAGATCAATATGGAGAATCAGTAATTCAATTTTTTCCGGTTGAGAATAGTTTGTTAACACCAATTCCAACAACTTCAATTTCTATAACATATAAAAATTCGATAGTTAGTGGAAGGGCACAATTAGATAAAGCCAATCTTTTAACAATGTGGAGAAAAAACAAAATGCTTAGTGGTACATCCAAAAATGAAACTGAAAAAACTAAAACAACATTTTATGAGTATACATTAGATGCACCTTTAATTTGTAAAGACGCAAAAAAAGATATGGCTAATTTTTCTTTAATAATCGAGGAAAGGGGAACAATTGATAATGGCTAATAATTTTTACAATACATATGTTTTACCTTTTACAGAATCCACATTCAATTCTTCTTTCGCCACAAAAGGATGGAATGGATTTGTCGGTTCAAGTCATAGTAGTTATTTTTCTTCTAATGGAACTTTATCAATTGGTGGGAAAAGTTATACAAAGTATAAAACCACTTTGTCTGGACCTTATGATTTAACTGTTGGGGCAATTATAATTTTCAAAACTGGTGATATCACTAAATATTCAGATAGGAATAATATAAAGATTAAAAACGGAAACAATGCTGTTGCTCCTGACTATGAAAATCAAGGATTTATCAAGTGCACTTATAGTGGACAAGAATATTATTACATGGTCTTTAAAGAAGTTGAAAAAACTGTTCAATGGGCAACTTACACAAGAAAAGTAAATCCACAAAAAACATCTTTTGAGCCATATGAACCAGTAAATCTTGATGGAATAGGAATAACAGTAGTTAAACAACAAAGGACTATTTCATCAGCATCAGCTGGCTCTATTGAAACAATAAGCACAAATAGCTATGAATCGTGGTCAGCAATTTGCAGCGCTGCAGATTATTATAAGACAATTCCAAGCGCTGGCTATTATACAGAATCAAACATTGGTTCAGTTACAATAGAAGCAAGATTTTCAGGTACATATTTTTCTTGGACATTGACAATTTCTGATTTTGGAACAAAAAAATATGAAATTAAAGAAAATGAAACTGATTATAAAATATACGTTGGCAAAAAAATAGACAGCACTTTTTTAAATCATTTTTCTTTGGTATACATTAGAAAGAATGATTATAAAACTTTATCTACAATTGTTGAAACAGCATTAGATGAATCTAGATTATCAAAAACAATTTGGGATTATAACGCTACAACATTATCTTTTTCTTATGCTGTTAATGATAATACAACAGTGTTTTTTTCAGGCACAAAAACTTTCGTTCAATTAGCCACAGGAAATACAAAATTCAACAATATAACTATTAAGAATTCATATAAACAAGGCGAAATCTTTAGTACAAGTAATATTGATGTAAAAAATAGTGGTTATCTTTTATATTCTGATGGAACATCTATTTCATTGAATGATATTGAATATAATGAAGATCCTAGTGTTAATTCTAATATTGGTGACAATGTTTCATTGGATGAATCAATTTTGCAATTTGATATTACA
This sequence comes from uncultured Bacilli bacterium, assembly GCA_934133115.1. Next base: position 545 of record CAKPAV010000014.1, on the reverse strand, counting down.
TATTCATTAAATACAAAGTATTTTGGTTTATTAACCTACACATTTACAGCTATTGTAGAAGGTCAAACAGATGATTATATAGTTAGAGTTGAATTAAGCAATGCAAAAGTAAATTTCCATGCTAATGAGCTATTAGACTTTGGAGAGAATGCAATTCTAAAATGTTATAACCATAATGATGAAGTTATTAAAGAAATAGAATATTCAGATTTTTCTAAATACTTAACATCATATCCTGCAAATTATAAATCAATAATAACGGAATCGCTATTTACGGATTCTATGTTATCTTTACCATTTAAATTTCAAACATATAGAGAAGTTTCATGGAAAATTTGCATTGATTACGCTGAATCTAAATTAAAGCTAGATACTTCTAGCGTAAAGAAAAAATACTTTGTTGGTGGTTCATATGGAGAAACTATAACCATTGATTCCTCTAATATAGTAATAAAAGAAGTAGTACATGAAAATTCATCTAGTTTAGGAAATATAAAAGAAAATATTATTTCCTCTAATGTAACCTATTCGATTCAAGATAATAT
>CAKPAV010000013.1 GCA_934133115.1 uncultured Bacilli bacterium | reverse complement strand
TTAAATCAATCTACTAAATTATACGATATTACATATTGGGTAGATGGTGAAGAGTATAATGGGTTGTATTCGTTTGTTAGTATTTCTAATGCAACTAGAATTGCTGGATTTAATGATTTTATTAAAGATGTTAAATTAGATGATGATAGGTTTGAGGTTTTACTTTGTAATATAACAAGAAAAAAAGATATAATTAAAAGTCTTTATTATTTAACTAAGAGTGACATAACCAAAGTCCCTGGGTTTTATTTTCACAAAGTTAATAAAATGAAAATCAGATTTAATGATCCACAAAAGATTAATTGGTGTATAGATGGTGAACGATTAGATGATGATAGTAGAGAATTTGAAATAAAAGTTTTAAGAAATGTTAGACTTTTGATACCAAAGAAAAACATAAAAAATCTTTTTATTGATGAGTAGGTGATTTTAATGGATAATATACTAAATGATGATGAAGTTTTAAATAAGTATAAGAATATGAGTAGAGAAGAAGTACTAGATCTTTTTGGGGATGAGAAAGCACTTATTCAAGAAGAATTAAAGAATGGAACATTCAGTTATGATAAATTAAAAGACGTGTGTAGTAAGAGTTCCTCTTCACTGGTAGATGCAAGAAAGATGGAAATACTGCTTACTTCTAGACTTACTAAGTGTGAAGCTTTTAATCTTTTTGAAAGAGATCCTGCAAAACAAATGGAGTTTGCATCATTAGAAGCTATAAAGGAAAAAGCAGAAGCCGGTATGCTTACTTATGATGAATTAAATAGTCTTTGCGATAATATTAGCACTAGTGATGCAAAAAATGCAGCACACAATATTATGGATAATAAAATTAGATAAAAAAATAATCCCATGTTTGACATGGGATTTATTAATTATTTACTTTCTTTTATATAGCCAGCTATTCCAAGTTTAGTTATAATAAAGTCTTCATCTCTAGCACCGATTATTCTTCTTGATATAGATGGCTCTTCTCCTTTTTCAATAAATATAACTGTAGGAGTTCCTGTTATATTATATAGGTTTTCAATCTTGGTATTTTCTTCTTCACTTAATTTAGTAAGATTAATTTGTTTAGCTGTTAAATTATATTTTTTTAATACTTTTTTAAAAATAGGATTAAACTCTTCACAATTATGACATCCATCTTGAGCAATTTCTAATATAAATGTTTCTTTATTATTTAATGCTTTTTCTAAATCATTATAACTAATTTCTTGTAATGAATCTTTTCCACAACCAGTTAGTAATATAATACCTATTACTACTAGTAATATTTTAGTAATTTTCTCCATATATAACACCTCTTAAATATATTATCACATTTATTATTTTTCCTCAATATTTTAGAATGTATTAATTTTAATTAACTCTATTGTAAAAGATTGTTAAATTGGTTATAATAATTACAGATAGTAAAGGAGAGATTTTTTATGAATGTTGTTATATATAATCAACAGGACAATATAATAAATGGCTTAAATATAGAAATTTCTAAAGCTATTAAGGGTGAATTTAAGGTTGAAGATATAATTAAGACTTTTTCTAATTATTTCTTTTCAAGAATGATATTAGATGTAACTGCACTTGATAATTATAATGATATTAAAAATTATCAAAAATTATCAATTGGACTTCCAACAGATAAAATAATTTTACTTATTCCATCTGGAACAGAAGCATCTAGTAATATATTTTTATCTAGATTAATATCTTTAGGGTATTATAATTTTACTACTAATTTAGATGGGGTGCAGTATTTGATGCAACATCCAAATTCTTATAGAGATGTAGCACATTTACACCAAATACAAGAAACACCAATATCATTAAGTAGTGAAGTTACTGCTGGTAGAAAGATGATACTTGGTATTAAAAATATTACTGAAGGAGCAGGTGCTACTACATTAACTTATTTATTATATAAAGAGCTTAGTGATAATTATGGAGTTAATACTATGGCAATAGAAGTAAATAAAAGAGATTTTATATACTTTGGTGATAAAAGACTTTTATCTACTACAAAGGCAGATTTGCCTACAGTATTATTAAAAAATCAAGCTTGTGATATAATTTTAGTAGATCTTAATGATAGTGATGGAGCACTATGTACTGATGTTTTATATTTGGTTGAACCTTCTATTATAAAACTTGGTAAGTTAATAGGTAGGGATAGAGGTATATTACAAAGATTAAATGGTAAAAAAGTTATATTAAATAAAACTCTTATTACTAAATCGGATGTAAAAGAATTTGAAAAAGAGTCAAAATTAAATATATTCTTTACTATGCCACCCATTAATGATAGAAAAAGAGAAGAGTGGATATTACAATTATTGGCTAAGCTACATATTATTAATTATGAAACTAAAAAAGAAGATATTTAATTAAATTAAGTTAAATTGTTGACAAGTAAATTAAATATTGATATATTTATTGTAGATTTAGGAGGAATTAAAAATGACAAATTTATTTCAAATAATGGACAATTGTGGTGGTGCTGGTCCTATAGTAGCATTTATCAAAAATGGTGTATATCCAGTTATCCAAATTGGTGTTCCTATTTTACTTATTTTAATGGGAACAATTGATTTAGGTAAAGCCGTTATGTCTAACGATGACAAGGAAATTAAAGGAGCAACTGGAAAACTTATCAAAAGAGCAATTGCAGCAGTAGCAGTATTCTTTGTCTTTACAATAGTTTCTGTTGTTATGGGATGGTTAGGAAAAACTGGTTCTAGCGATGTTAAAGAAAGTAATTGGAAAGCTTGTTGGACAAACCCTATGGGTGGCGGACTTAACCAATAATTTAAATAGTTTTGTTATGATTAAACAGAATATGATTATTCTGTTTTTTTGGAGGAATATATATGAATAATTTGAACGATCGTACAAAGAAAATGATGTTTATAATGTTGGGGGTTCTTGGTATAATTGTCTTAATTATTATTCTTGCTCTTATTGTTGGAAAAATTAGGAATAGTTCCTTAAGTTATACTGATATTGAGGATAAAATGTCAACTGCTGCTAAAAGCTATTATTCTACCAGAAATAATGAATTGCCATTAAATGATAGTGAAGAGATTGAAATTAATCTTCAAACCCTAGTTGATAATAAACTTTTAAAGGATGTTTCTAAATATCAAAAAGATAATACTACTTGTACAGGGAAGGTTATTGTAACAAAATCAGGAGAGTATTATAATTATTCGCCTTATCTTGATTGTGGGGACAAATACACTACAACTTATTTTGCTGATGAATTATTAAAAAGTGTAGTAAACTCAGGGGATGGATTGTACAAATCTGAGCAATATGATGAAACCAAAACAAAAACAGCTAACTTTATTTATCGTGGTGAATATCCTAATAACTATGTTAAATTCGGAAATGAATTGTGGCGAGTTGTTAAAATAAATTCTAAACATGAGGTAATGTTAATAGAGTCAGACTATGTTTTTGATACTGCTGTTGAATCGCCATGGGATGATAGATATAATAGTGATTTTAAGGAGTATTCTGGTATAAATGCTTTTTATGATAGTAGAATTAAACAAAAATTAGATAGTGTTTATAATGGTGATACAATTTTAACTGATAATGATAAAGCAAAATTGGTTTTTAAAAATGTTTGTGTAAACATTAGAAAGAGTACAGATGTTAAAAACGATGGAAGTATTGAATGTTCAAAAATCACTAATAGTCCTGTGAAACTTTCTTTGTTGGCAACTTATGATTATATTAATGCTAGTCTTGATAATAATTGCAAAACTATTGTAGATAAAAGTTGTGGTAATTATAATTACTTAAATAAATACGACAGAAGTTGGTGGCTTCTTAATACAAATATTCAGTCCGGTTATGCGACTTCTAATTATGCATATTTGATGGAACTTCCTACATCTTTATTTGTGAGAACTGTTGCAGTTATATCTAAAAATGTTGTTTATGTTGGTGGTAGTGGTACTCAGACTGATCCATACATTATAAAATAATGTAAAATTTATATAACAATAGAAAATATTGCTTTTTCTATTGTTATTTTTATGTTATAATGCTTATATAGGTATTAGACTAAAGGAATGAGGCGTTTTTTATGAAATTTAGTAAGAAAAATATATTATTTAAAATGGTGTTTATTATATTAATGACTTTTATCTGCTTTAATGTTTATGATGTTATGGCAGATTCAAAAGGTTCAGTTAAAAAAACAAATAATTATTGTATCTATGGTTCTGAGGATACACTTATGTTTGGATATAAAAATAATGATGCAGATTATGCTAAGGTTTTCTCTGACTCATATTATAGCGGCCAGGGACTTGTTGCTTCTATAAATGACATTGTTGTGAGAACTTCTACAACTTTATATTGTCCCGAGGTTATTGTTTTTTGCAAGTCTTCAAATACATCTGGTGGTGCAGCATCATTATTAACTTCAAAGGATGCCTGCTCTAAACTTTTTCCTAATGCAACTAATCCAATTGTTAAAGAACTTCAACTAGTTGGTGGCCAGGCTTATTCTGGTTATAATGCAACTAAAAATCCAGGCATATGTATTCATACTTCTAATAATGCAGAGTTTGCTGGAATTTATCAAAGCGCAAAAGAATTAAAAAAAGCAGTTGTTTATAGTTCTGAGAATGACACAAGAGCCGCTAGAATTAATAATTATATAAATCGAACAATAAACAAGGCATTTTGTGATCAGGAAGAACTTAAGGTCTTGAGTGATGCAATAACTAATTGGGGTATTGTTGTTGCAAAAGACCCTTCTGCTAACAAGTCTCAAAAAGATAAAGCACAAGAACAAGCGGAAAATACTACTAAAAATCTTGAGGATATTATTAGTAATATGCAAAATTCTGCAAATATTAATGTGCCTAATAGTAATCCTGTTTCTAATAACTGTGAAGGTTTGATTGATAAGGATTTGAAGAATGTTATTGACATTGCACTTAATGTTGTTAGAATTGTAGTCCCAATATTGTTAATTGTTTTAACCACTGTGGATTTTGGACAAGTTGTTATATCTAATGATAAGGATGCAATGCCAAAGGCTATTTCTAAGGCGATAAAAAGAGGTATTGCTGCACTTGTAATATTTTTTATTCCATTTTTGGTAGACTTGATTATTGATTGGCTTAATACTTATTCTGGCATTAATGGTGCTGCTAACTGCATTAAGTAATTGTATTGGAGGAATATATATGATATTAACTTTTGACAATGTAAATTTCTTTTTCAAATTTATAAGGCAATTTTTGGCCAGCATAGATGTTGTTGTTTTCTCTTTACTTAGCTGGATGATAGAAGGTGTGTTTAACTTATCAAGCCTTATGCTTAGCGCTGATTTTGCGAAATTAATATATACTAGAATTTATATTATTTTAGGGGTTTTTATGGTTTTTAAACTTACTTTTTCTTTTTTAAAGTATTTAGTATCTCCAGATGCTATGACTGATAAAGAACAGGGCGTTGGCAAACTTATTGGCAGAGTGGTCGCAATGATTATAATGTTAATTGCTTTTCCAATTGTATTTTTTAATCCTGTCCCAGGTGATTCTCAAAATAGAACTGTTTTGGCAGTTCTGCAAGATGGTGTGGTTAAAACACTTCCAAGAATTATACTTGGACAAGCAATTGATAATACAAATGCATCTGGTGGTGTTAATGCTAAAGACAATGGAAAAGAACTTGCACTTTCTATGCTTAAAAGTTTTTACTATCCGAGTGTTTGCAATGAGGGTAGTAAAAATTATGATCAATCTAAAGCTTCAAATTGCAGTGAATATTTCACTGGAAAGTCTACTACAATTTCGGATAAGGGTCTTGAATCTACCGGCATAGATAGTTTTAGTAAATTTTATAATTCTGTATTGAATGAAGCGGGTAATGATACATATGCATATCAATATATGTGGCCTCTTACTACTGTTACGGGTATACTGTTAATTGCTATTATGGCTGGTATTTGTATTGATGTTGCTGTAAGATGCTTTAAATTATTGATTTTAGAGGTTATGGCCCCTGTTCCGATAATGACTTATATTGATCCAAAAGCATCAAAAGATGGCTCATTTGCTGCTTGGTCGAAAACTTTGATATCTACTTACATTGATTTGTTTGTAAAATTAGGAACCGTTTATTTGGTTTTACTTTTAGCAAGTGCATTGTTTAAACAAGAACTTTTTGATAAGGCAGCATACAATAATTTTTCTGGTTTATCTTATTTGTATGTTCAAGTATTTTTGGTAATTGGATTGTTTCAATTTGCTAAAATGGCTCCAAAATTTATTAAAGATGCTTTAGGCATTAAAGATAATGGAGGAGGTAGTGGCGGCTTTATGGGCAAAGCTTTGGCTGGTATGGCTGGAGCTGCTGCTGGATTTGCTGGTGGTGTTGCTACTGGTGGACTTGCAGGTGGACTTTCAGGTATTATGACTGGAGCAAGTTCTGGGTTAGCGGGAAAACCTGGGCAAGCATTTGCACAAGTTAGAGATGAGCAGGCTAAATTACTTGGTAAAACGCCAGGCGGTATTAAAGGTAAACTTCAAAATCAAGCAATGCAACGTTCTGTTATGAAACACACTGGATTAAGTAAGGATAAGCTAAATGAATTGAAAAAGGCTAAACTGACTGCAGATGATGAGTTGGCAATTGCTGAAGCAGACTATGCTAATGGTAAAATTGATGCTGCTGCTTTAAAAAGTGCAAGAGAAAAAGCGGGTACTGCTAATTCGGCATATGAAAGTGCTAACTCTCTTGCAAAACAAATTGGTTTGAAGCCTGGTTTTATGCAAGAAAACAAACGCCATGGCAATGCTTATATTGCTGCTACAAGACTTAGAAAAAATATAGATGCTACTGCTTCCACTGTTAAGGGTAAAATTAATGATCTTCCATCTACTCAATGGATTAAAGACAGGGCAGCGGATATATCAAATATTCCTTCTGATGTTCGACATTCCATGGATTCAGCAATATATGGAGAAGATGGAGCAGCCGATTTGCCTGTTGAAAGACAAGTGGTTAAGGAAGACTTGAATGAATATAAAGAATCGTTACGTGGTGGAATTGGCAATAAACCGGATGCAGAAAAGCAAGAATTTTTACGTACAAGGTTAAAAAATGATAAAAAGGCATTGCGTAATGATCGAAAGAATTTCAGAAATAATTAAAATAGGAGATGTGATATTAGATGAATGGTTATTTAATCCCTGCTAATTCAAATAGGGGAAAACTTATATTTGGCTTTTTTAGACCGATTGATTTGATTGTTTTTGGGGTTGGAATTTTTACAACTTTTATATTGCTTTTGATTTTTCAGAACGATATGTCCACTTTATCAGTGGCACTTGGCGTTATGTCACCTGTTTTGGTAACTGGTTTTTTGGTACTTCCAGTACCAAATCAGCATAATGTTATGGTTGTTATAGGAAATATTTATAATTTCTTTTTCGTAGATAGAAGAAGGTATGTATGGAAGGGTTGGTGTTGTCTAGATGGCAAAGAAGATGAGTAGTAAGTATACTGAAGATTGGGTACCAGTTAGAGATATAGTAAATGGTACAATTCTGTTAGAAAATAAGCTTGTCGTTACTGGCGTTAAAATTATGCCACGTAATATATTTATACTTGATGAGCAATCTCAAGCAAATATAATGACTGGATTGAAGAATTTTTATAATCAATTAGATTTTGAATTCTGGTTGGTATGTGCAGATAGACCGGTTGATATAACAGTTTATTTGTCACAACTTCAACTTTTATATAATGAAACACAGCATCCTGCAATAAGAAAATTGATTATGGAAGATATAAATAAGGGTAATAATTTTATTAATAATAATGTTGTTGATACTGAATATTACATTCTATTTAAGGAAAAAAATCAAGATCTTATGCAGAAAAAAATTAGATTACTTATAAATGGTCTTTCTGGATGTGGACTTGTTGCAAGTCAAACGACTAATGAAGATCTTAGAGTGGTACTTGATAACTTCTTAAATGGTGGAGTTACAACAGAATTTGGAACGGTGGTGGCACTATGAGTAAAATGAAATTTAAATCACAAATTGCACCAAAGGGATTGCAATTTAATCCAAGTGATTTCTTTATTAGCGATAAGTATGCAACATTACTAACAGTCGTTTCATACCCTAAGTTCATATCACCAGGCTATTTATCAACTCTTACTACAATGGCTGGCATTAAGGTTGTAATTAAGCATATTCCTGTACCTTTTTCTACAATTTCTAAGATGCTTAATAAACAAATTGCAGAGTTAAAGGCAAATTATCAGAATGAAAAAGATAGAACTATACAAGAACGTATTAGGGTTGACTATGAATCACTAGAATATTTTGTTTCTATGCTTGCATCTAGTCAATCTAGAATCTTTGATTTTCAAATGCATATTATGATAACTGCTAATACTAAAGAAGAACTTGAAATGAAGAAAACTAATGTTAAAAACTACTTGGATGCAATGGAGTTAAGAGCTGTTTCACTTAGATTTGAACAAGAAAAAGTATTAAAATCTATTTTACCAATATTCCCTAAACAAGATATTGAAGATAGAATTGGTACTCCAATTCCATCTATTACAATGGCTGCAATGTATCCATTTATATTTGATAGTATTAAAGATCCTGGATTATCTACACTTCTAGGTGTTGATTTCTCGGGTGGGGTTATATTATTTAATCAGTTTTTATATAAAATTAAAAAAGAAAATAATAGAAATAATGCTAACATGATTTTACTTGGTACATCTGGTTCTGGTAAATCAACAGCAGCTAAATTGTTACTTCGTGGACATATTAGAAATGGATGTCAAATAGTTGCAATAGATCCTGAAGATGAAATAGGCGAGATGGCTAGAACTTATGGTGGAGATACTATTGACCTTGGTAAAGGTGGAGAATATGGTATGATAAATCCACTACAAATAGTAATAGATGCTGATGAAGATGAAATTAAACAAGGGCTTGGTTATACAGTATTAACTAGGACCCTACAATTTTTAAAAGCATTTATGAAATATTATGATCCATCAATTGAAGAGGATGTATTGACTTTATTTACTGAGGTTGTACAAGCAACATATAAGAGATTTGGAATAGATTTTGATAAAGATTTTTATAATTATGGACCAAATGATTATCCAACTTTTTCTGATGTATACGAAACTATTAAAGCAATATTAATGAGTATGCCAGAACATACTCATGAAAGAGATATAATGGAAAGACTAGAATTAAAGATTAGACCATTTACTAATGAACTTAGATATTACTTTAATGGACATACAACTATTCAACATGATAGTGATTTTATAGTATTTAATATAAAGGAATTAATGAACACTGAATCTAATATCAAAAATGCATTGTTCTTCAATATATTAAAATATGCTTGGGGATTATGTTTGGATAAAGATGTTGATACTGTATTTATGATAGATGAAGCTCATGTTCTTTTAGGAGATCATAATGCACTTGGTGCTGATTTCTTAGCACAAGTACAAAGACGCGCTAGAAAATATAATACTGGTTCAATTATAATTACTCAACAACCTAGTGATTTTGCTGCTCCTGAGGTGTTAATTCAAGGTAAAGCAATATTTGATAATGCGTCTTATTACTTAGTAATGGGTCTTAAAAAGCAAGCTGTTGAAGATTTAAGCAAGTTAATAGACTTAAATGATAATGAAGCTGAAAGTATTAAACAATATTCACAAGGTGAAGCATTGTTTGTATGTGGTAATAGAAGAATGAGAATGAGTGTTGTCGTTACTCCAGAAGAATTATCTTCATTTGGAAGTGGCGGAGGACTATAGGATTAAAATAAGATAAATAGGATTTTGTTTTGATGTAAGGTGGTGATATATATGGATGAAAATAATATTAATACTGATACTAATGATGCTGTAGATAAGTCTAGTTCTAAGCAATCATTTGGGTCTAAATTATCATCTGGTATATCAAAAGCTAATCAATTGAGGCATGATTATCAAAATGCTGGTGGATTAACTGGCATGGCTAAAAATGCCATTAATGATAAAATACATGATAAGATTGGCAGTAAAGTAGATGCTGCTAAAGCAAAAGCAAAAGACAAAATTGATGATAAAAAGGATGCGTTAAAAGGAAAAATTAATGATAAACTTCCTGATTCTGTAAAGCAGAAAAAAGCACAAATGGACGCTAAAAAGAAAGCTATACAGGATAAAGTTAATGCTCCTAAAGATAAAATTAATGAGGCAAAATCAAAACTAAATACAACTGCTTTTAAAAAAGCAGCTAAAAGTGTTGCTGATACTGTGGCTCCAGGGTCTGGATTGGCTGTAGATAAAATTTTGGATTCAAAAAAAGGAAAACCTGCAATGGATGCAGCTGCAGCGGCATCCAATCCAGGCTCTGCAATTGCGGCAGGTACTAAAAAATTAGTAGATATACTTGTTATGCGTGAGATAAAGAAAAAGATACTTATGTATGTTGCACCAGCTATAGCAGTTATATTTTTCTTTATGATATTATTGCTAGGATTATGTAGCAAATTTGCAGATGGTTTAACTTTTTTAAAAGGATATGAAGATGTTGGAGCGGGTACTTCTATTGATAAAGAATATGATGCTTTTTATTCAAATGTAGATAAGTATGGAAGCGTTAATAAAGAAATGGTTGTCGCTGTTCTTACTGGATATAAAGATAATGATGCTTATGGTAAAGATGGAGATTATTCTTGTACTGATGAAGAAGTAGAAAAAGGCACTTGTGATGATTCTCCTACTGATAAAATTAAAAGTACCTCAAAGAGAAAAATGCAAAAATATATAAAAAAGGTTGCTCAAGCTATTAGCGAAAGTAATTCGGATGTTTCGGAAGGAAGTTATGATGATCCCAAAAACACTGGTAGTAAGTTTTTTCAATGGTTGTATAGTGACTTTGTAGAAGATTACTATAGTGAATACTTTGATAACCTTTCTAAAGATCAATATGATGAAAAGCGTAAAGAGGTAGTTCATTTTATATATTTATATTATGCTGAATTATCTACAGGTAGTGGAGCAACATGTACTGTTGGTGGTGAGGAAGTTAGGGTTACCACTTACACTGGAAATGGATTAGGATCTGGTGTTCCTGTCTCAGAGCTTACTACTGATGAAAAAGGGTTTTATTTTTATGAAAAAGATGGTAAAAAATATCTTGTTATTGCTACCGCCACTAATAGATGTATTGATAGTAAAGATGTTTGTGGTTACACAAATGCTACGGATAAAATACCTAATCATACTAGGTATCCTTACATAACATATTTTAATTATTTTGATACAATGGTTTTAAATATTGATGGAAAAGTTTATGATGCAATGGTTTTGGATAGTTGTGGTGCCTGTCAGTGGGAACAAAGTGTAAGGGGAGATAGAACCCATCAACGTATAGATATTTTTATTACAAAAGATGCTGTTGCACCTACCTCTAATGATTATGCTACTATTGTTTCATCTGGTGGTACTTGTCAGATTTCGGGAAGTCAAGTTAGACTTGGTGATGATGCCCTTTTTGCTGAATCAATATTTCCTATTGCAAATATAGATTCTGATTTATACGTTACTGCTGGATATCGCGGTTATAGAAAAGATGATGGAAGTTGGCATGGTGCCGCAGATATTTCTTGTAAAAAGGGTGGAACTAATTGCTTTAAATATACAGTTATTTCTGCTCATGAAGGAAAAGTTATAAGAGTTTATAATGAAAACTATAATGGTTATAGTGCTGAAGCAGGTCAAAAGACAGGCACTCCATATAAAAGTGGAAGTCCAGGTAAACAGGTTTGGATTAAAATTACTGATGGTGAATATAAAGGTTATACCTACATATATGCTCATTTTAGTGAGATAGATTCTGCAATTAAACTGAATTCAGTCGTTAAAAAAGGTCAATTGTTAGGAAAAATGGGTAATACTGGAAAAGCTACTGGACCTCATTTACACTTTGAACTTCGTGATCCTTCTGGTTCAAGTATCGATATGGATCAATACATATATAGAACTATTCCGAAAGAGTGATAATTATGAAAAAGAAATATTTAATCTTAGTTTTGATTATAATCTTAATTAACCTTTGTGGGTGTACAGTTAATTATGAAATCAATATTAATGATGATGTAGTAACCGAAAATATGGAATTTTATGAAACTGATTCAAAGAAAATAAATGCATTTTATCCCCCTGATTCTGTTTCTACTGATTCGTTAGAAAAGTATACATATAAACAAATGGTAAATTTTCAAAATTTGAGTGATGAGTATGCATTTAAAAATAATCTTAATACTGAACAAGTATACAATAAAAAGAAAATTGATGAATCAAACAGAATGGGTATGAAGTATTATTATGACTTTAATATAAATGATTATACAAACTCAAATATAGCAAATTCTTTTGTTACACATTTTTCTGCAAGAACTTCAGGTGAATTTTATGCAGTTTCTGCACTTGATTTTTCTAGTATATTTAGTCAGTATCCATATTTAAATAATATATCTGTAAAGATTAAAACCAATCATAAAGTTGTGGATTCTACTGCAGATTCCACTGAAGGAAATGAATACATTTGGAATATTACTAAATCTAATGCTAAAACTAAAAACGTATCTATAAAGCTTTATAAAGATGCATCATATAGTAATAAGTCTAATAACAATTTATCTAAAGAAAAATTATTTAGTAACATTAGAACTATTTTGATAGTTGTTTTATGTATTGCAATTTCTCTATTTATTGTTATAATAATCTTAAGAAAAAAAGCAAATCGTAATAATAAAATATAGTTAGGAAGAGGGATGTTTATGAAACTTAAGTTTAGGGCAGATGCACAGGATGTATTGATATTTGTTTTATTTGCTATATTCCTTTTATATGTTGTAGCAATAGGAGTTTTAAACATTCCTGTTTTGTTAAATGAAGGTCATTTCTATGGACTTAATCCATTTCCAGCATTTGGACCACAATATTTATTTACTACATTATTATTTTATATATTGTTTCTTGGTGGAATATTTGCTACTGTGAGCTCATATTTTTTTGAAAGAGATGAAGGATTTGGATTTACTACTAACAAGAAAGATAAAGGATATTCTAGATGGGCAAAAGAAAAGGAAATGAAGAAGGAATTAAAATATGTTAATCCGTCAGATCCTAATTCTTCTGTTGCGGGGGTTCCTTTAATATTAAAAGATAATGAAATATGGGTTGATGATGGTGAATATCATAACTTAGTTATTGGTGCTACTGGTTCTGGTAAAACTCAGACTGTAATTTTTCCAACTGTAGAACTTTTGGCTAAACATAAAGAATCTATGATTATTACCGACCCTAAGGGTGAAATTTACGAAGCTACTGCTAATATGTTAAAAGATAAAGGGTATAATATATTACTATTAAAC
>CAKPAV010000012.1 GCA_934133115.1 uncultured Bacilli bacterium | reverse complement strand
TAGCGGAAATGATGATTGAAAGGACAACAACAGAAGTATCTAATCGTGAATATATAGACAAGTCATTGCAATATATGAATTTGAATTATCAAAAAGGAATTTCTGTTAATGATGTTGCTGATTATATAGGCATAGAAAGGACTTATTTCTTCCGATTGTTTAAAAAACAAATGGGAATGCCACCACAAGATTATCTTATTAATTTAAAAATGGAAAAAACGAAAGTATTATTAAAAGATAGTAAAAAATCCATCAAGGAAATAGCGTATTCTGTAGGTTATACTAACTATGTTTCATTTGTAAAAATATTCAAGGAAAAAACAGGTGTTTCACCAAGTGAATTTCGATGTTTAAACAAGTAGTAATACAACAAAAGTGATATAGTAGACAACATACTATCATGTAAGCGATTACAGGGTTTTGCTAAAATTTTAGTTATAGAAAGAGGTATATTTTATGATAAAAATTTGTTTCGTTGGTGCAGGAAGCACAATATTTGCTAAAAACGTGTTAGGAGATTGTATCCTAACTCCAGAATTAGGAGAATTTGAAATCTCTTTATATGATATTGATAAAGAAAGATTAGAAGATTCGCGTTTAATGTTAGTAAATATAAATAAAAAATATAAAGGAAAGGCAACAATTAAAGCCACATTGAATAGAAGAAAAGCACTTAAAGATGCTAATTTCGTTGTTAACGCTATTCAAGTTGGTGGATATGAACCATGTACAGTGACTGATTTTGAAGTTCCTAAAAAATATAAATTACGTCAAACTATTGCTGATACATTAGGTATAGGCGGAATATTTAGAGCATTAAGAACAATACCAGTATTAGAAGATATTTGTAAAGATATGAAAGATGTTTGTCCAAAAGCATTATTAATTAACTACGCTAATCCAATGGCGATGCTTACAGGATATCTACAAAGATATTTATGGCCTAATACAGTTGGACTTTGTCATTCTGTGCAATGTTGCGTAAAAGGATTATTTGAGTCATTAAAAATGAATGATTTAATTGACCATTGTAAATGGGAAATCGCGGGCATCAATCACCAAGCTTGGTTACTAAAAATAACAGATATGAATGATAATGATTTATATCCAGAAATTAAAAAGAGAAGTTTATCGGGCGATTACTATGAAACAATGAAATGGGATTTAGTTCGCCATGATATGATGCATAGATTTGGCTATTATATCACAGAAAGTAGTGAGCATACATCAGAATATACACCTTGGTATATTAAAGACCGTTATCCAGAATTAATTGACAAATACTTAATACCATTAGATGAATATCCAAGACGTTGTGTAAAACAAATTGCGGAATGGAAAGAAATGCGTGAAAAATTAGTATCTCATAATATTGAACATGTTAAGAGTCGTGAATTTGCCGCAGGTATTATTAACGCTGTAGTAAATGATGTTCCATATAAAATGCATGGTAATGTCTTAAACAAAGGACTAATTACTAATTTACCAAATGATGCTTGTGTTGAAGTTGCTTGTTTAGTAGACCGAGAAGGAATCCATCCTACATATGTAGGCGATTTACCAGAGCAATGCGCTGCAATTAATAGAACAAATATTAATGTTCAAAATATGACTATTTTAGCGGCACATGAACGTAAAAAAGAATTAGTGTATATGGCGGCTTATTTGGATCCACATACAAGTAGTGAATTATCAATGGATGATATTAAATCATTATGTGATGATTTGTTTGAAGCACATAAAGATTGGTTGCCAGAATACAAATAGGAGGAGAAATAATGAATAAAAAATTATTAACATTAGGAGTAGTTGCGTTAGCGACCGCAGGCCTAGTTGCTTGTGATAGTAATCGAAACACTAATGGAAGAGAAAAAGTTTTAACTTATTTAGTATCAAGTGAGTCAACAGCGTATACAAACATATTAAATCAACTCTTAAAAGAATTTAATGCATCAATCAAAGAAGAAGGATATCGCATTGAAACAGAAACTCCAGGTGGAGATTATTATGGCTCTTTAGGTACAAAATTTACTGGAAGTTCTGTCCCAGACATTATGATGATGGAAATTGGTTATTTTAATGCATATGCTCGTTTTTTAGAACCATTAGATACTTACATCGAAAAATCATCAGTATTAAGTAAAAGTGATTTATGGGATATTAATGATGCTTATACTTATCAAGGCACCACAAGAGCGCTTATTAAAGACTTTTCACCAGACTTTATGCTTATTTATAACAAAACAATGTTAGATTCTTATAATGCATCACATCCGGATAAACAATTTATCATTTCAGAAACAGATCCAATGACCTGGAGTGAATTTTATGAAATGACATCCACTATTCAAAAAGAACAAAATGTTACTTATGGAACTTCACTAGGATTTGAACCAGTTAAGCATCTTCATGAATTAGTGCAAATGACAGGTGCAACGATGTATACAAATAATAATACAGAATTAAATGTTAACAATGAACATTTAAGAGAAGCATTTTCATTTTATTGCGCCTTGCAAAAAGATAACGCAACAGAGTTTTCATATTTTAGCAAAAACCAAAACAATGGAAAAGCACCAGCAAGTTATACATCTGGATCAAATACAAGTGAACAAGAATTATTTAAACAAGGTAGAACATTCTCCATTTTTAATGGTTTATATTCTTTTGCAGCTTATGATTTCTATAATTTGAATTTTGAAGTTGGTATTGCACCTTCTCCAGTTGAGAAAAAAGGCGATAAAGCTTATTCTACAACATCTGCGATGGTATCTCATGCAATAGCTAAATCATCAAAACATAAAGATATAGCTTGGAGATGGCTAGAATTTTATCAAACAGAAGGATTAAAAAGACTTGCTAAAATTGCTTTTAATATTCCAGGAAATAAAACTATCGCTTCAAGTGATGCATTCTTAAAAAATGATAATGAAAAAGTATCAAAAATGACACAATATTTCTACAATTATGTTGCTTCTGGAGCTGTACATGCAACGGTTTATAACCCAAATATTAGTTTCCAAAGAATTCAAACATGTTTTTCAACTCATTTTGCTAAATATTACGATGGCCAATTAGACTTTAACTCAACATTAAATGAAATTAATAAATCAATCAAAGCATCAATTTAAGGCGGGATAGTATATGGAAATGACTAAACACACTAAACCATATATTCATAAAAGACAAAAAAGAGAAACAGCTCAATTTTATCTTTATATTTTGCCATGGATTGTTGGCTTTTCTTTATTTACGGTAATACCAATGATTTCATCTTTGGTATATAGTTTCCAAAAAGTTTCAATTTTAGACTTAAATGGAACAGGAACGTTTATTGGACTTCAGAACTATATAAATATTTTTAAAGATGATTTATTTTTATCTTCAATTGGTAATACCTTCCTTTATGCTTTTGTAAAGACTTTTGTTTCTTTGTTTTTAGCATTACTATTTGCTTTGCTTTTGAATAAAAAATTTAGAGGTAACAAGTTAGTAAGAATACTAGTGTATTTACCAGCAATTATTCCTTCTGTGGCATCAATTATGGTTTGGTCACAATTATTTAGTAAAGATTTTTCGCTTTTGAATTATTTCTTGTCTTTCTTTGGAATATCTCCAATTGATTGGACCAGTTATTCTAATTCAATGGGATCAGTTTTACTTATGGGAATATGGACAAGTATAGGCCCTAATATGCTTATATGTTTAGCCGCTCTTCAAGGAGTACCAGAAGAAGTTATAGAAGCTTCCAAATTAGATGGTGCAAATGCAGTAGAAAGATTATTTTCGGTAACTATACCAACGATATCGCCAACATTATTTTTTATATCTATAACAGGTATAATCGGTGGATTACAAGCTTATGCTGAAATGCAGCTTTTGTTTGGAAATGGTACGGATAAAACTTTAACTATGGCATGGAACGTTGTATTAAATGCCTTCTCGTTAGATGGCTCAAAAACAATGGGCTATGCTTGTGCTCAAGCGTGGGTGTTGTTTGTAATTATTATCATATTTACAGCAATTTACTTTAAAGTAAGCAATAAATTAGTATTCTATGGTAATGGCGGTGATAAATAATGACACATTTAACAAGAAAACAAAAACGAATAATGGGCAGCACTTTAAGAACAATATTTGGTATTATCTTAGGACTTGTTCTTGCGATGCCGTTTATTTGGATGATTATATGTTCGTTTCAAGAAACAGCAAGTGACATTTATGCTTATCCACCTAAATTACCTAATTTCTTAAATTTTAAGAACTTCGCATTTTATCTAACACAAACAAATTTCTTAAAGCAATTAGGAAATACATTGCTTTTAGTGTTTAGTAACATGATTATTGGTATTACAGCTTCCACTTTGGTAGCTTACGGATTTGCAAGATTTAAAGCAAAAGGAAAAAAAGTGGCTTTTACATTGCTATTATCAACGATGATGTTACCTTGGGTCGTAACAATGGTTCCAGCATATATGATATTTGCTAAATTAGGAATGGTGGGAAGTTTTTGGCCATTAATATTACCATCAATTGGTGGAAGTGCTTATAATATTTTCTTACTTCAACAATTCTTTATGGGCATTCCTAAAGAATTAGATGAAGCTGCTAAAATTGATGGCTGCAATTCATTTCAAATTTTAGTTCATATTTTACTACCAAATTGCGCTCCAATTCTAGCTACAATGGCTATTTTCTCATTTATTGGAACCTGGTCAGATTATGTTGCACCAAGTATTTATATTTTAGATCCTGATCATTATACATTAGCATTAGGATTACAGTTTTTAAAGACATCAAACTACATTGCTCCACCTTGGCATCAATTATTGGCAGGATGCGTAATATATGCTTTACCAATGGTTATTGTGTATATTTGTTGTCAAAAAGCATTCGTTCGTGGAGCGGTTGGTAGTGCAATTAAATAAAAAGGAGAGACATATGAAAAAAACATTGTTGCTTTGTTTAAGTCTATCTTTTACTTTATTGACCATTAGTGGCGATAAAATATTAAAAGCAGAAAATGATGAATTAATAATTTATCAAACAAATTTTGAAGACTTTATAGTTGATAAAAATAATACTGTAGATTCACAAACTGGTTTTATATGGGCAAATAACTGGGAACATACAATAACAGAAAAGCACAACAATTCAAATATGCTAAAATGCCCACTTATTGATAACAATGGTTATTCGGTAGTTGGAGGATTTGGTATAGCTAGCAATATGAATTTAAGCCTATGTAATGAAGGTGAAACGTATCGCACCACGACATACTTAGAAATGCAAAACATTGAGAAAATATATGTGGAATTTGTTGGTGGAGATGAAAAATGGGGATCGGCGATTGTTTATCCTAATGGCAATATAGAATGTAATCCAGGCGGAGATAACATATCTAATGTTTCTTATTCTAATAACATATTAACATTTAATTTTACTATGGCTTATAATGCCATAGAAAATTGTAATGGCTATATTAAATTTACGGCATATAATACCAAAGATGGTGTGGTTTATTTTGATGATGTGAAAATTAGTTATGAAGAATGCTCTTATAACAATACTTTTGAAAATCAAAAGTTGGGCCAATTTAACTCAACATTAGCTACGTATTTAGGCAATATTTATACTGATTCTTCAAAAACAGAAATTATTCAAGAAAACGGTAACAAGAGTTTAAATGTTTCTTATAACGCTAAATCTGATCAAGGAGTAACGGCGGCGTATTTAAATAATTTAGGTTTTTTAAATCGTAACAGAGAATATGAACTATCAATGGATATTAAGTTGACAAATGTTACTAAATTGTATGTTTATTATGGTGGAACTTGGGTTAGTCCAGTTAATTATGTAACGATTGATTTAAGTAGCAATCATATTAATGTAACAGGTGATCTTATTAGTGGAGCCACTTTAGTAAACAATAAATTAACAATGAAATTTGTCGTGAGCAAGACAATTAATGACTATAAACAGTTCCAATTAATGACGGAATCAAAAGATAATGGAAATGTATTAATAAATATTGATAATATCGTGTTTAAACAAACTCCAATTATAAGTAAATTAACTATTAATACCACATTAGCAAAAACTAAGTTTAATTATGGCGAAGCATATACAAAAGATGGCTTAATTGTAATTGCAACGTATACCAACAATAATACGCGTGTCCTAAATGAAAACGAATATGAAGTAATGGGATTTAATAGTGCAGTTACAGGAAAGCAATTATTAACTATTATGGCAAATGGTGTTAAAGAAACTTATGAAATTTTAATTGTTAGAGAGGCAATAAGTATTACATTAGATACATCAAAAGTAAAAACTAAATATGCTTATGGCGAAGCCTTAGATTTAACTAATTTAATTGTAACTGCAAAATATATGGATGGAGATAGTAATGTGTTAACACGAGACATTATTAATGGTGGCTATTCCATTGATATAGGCGGATTCGATTCTTATCGAAGTGGCGAATATGTTATCAAAATCATATGCGAAAACGTAAGTGCATCATTTAAAGTTGAGGTACTTACTAAAACATCAACAATATTTGATGGAATTAATTATGAAGAAATGTAGGTGAGGATTATGAAAAAAATTAGCAAAGTTATTACTTGTTTAACAATGATGGTTCCTTTTGTTTCTAGTTGTTCTTCAAATTCAAAACCTAATAATATAGATGATAAAAGTAAAGAAACTAAAGGATATGTTACTACTTATCCTACATCTGTTAGTGGTGCATTACATAACAGGGGGATGGGTTGGATAACATTAGAAGAGCAAACAGAATTAGGAAAGTTAGATTTAGGAAAAAATGGTGATTTGCCTGAAGTAGATAATGTAGGTATTCAAACTTCTTGGGCTCTTATTGAAAAAACAGAAAATGTATTTGATTGGAGTTTAATAGATAAAACTATTGAATATTGGACCGAAAAAGGAAAAAGAATTAACTTACGTATATGTACAGATTCTTTGTCTTTGCCAGAAGTATTCTTTGGCGCTCCGCGATGGTTAAATGAATCACCTTATAACGTTGGATATCAAGAATACTCTTATTCTGGTAGCGTAATGGCTCGTGTTAATGATATAACTGATCCTACTTATAAACAGTATTTTGAACGTTTTATGGCAAAACTTGCAGAAAGGTATGCTAGCAATACATATATTGATACGATTGATATTAGAGGATATGGTATGTTTGGTGAATGGCATAGTGGACATACTTTTAAAAACATGGAAGAAAGAATGTTTACTTTGGCTTATATTATTGATGAATACGCTAAATATTTTGCTATGGAAGGCAAGACATTATTCTTATCCAATTCATGGGATTATCAAGGAACAAATGATGATGGTAGTAGTGCAGCCACAAACGGGATATGTGCATATGAAGATTATTTAGCTTGGTCGGCTATTGATCACGCTATGAAGGTTGAATATGTTGGCTACCGAAGAGATGGAATGGCTGGCAATGGTGTTACTAAATATTCCACAGATGAAAAAGCGTTATCTGATTTAATTAGAAGTGGGAAAAAAGTATCAAATTGTGGCGAATTTTTTGCGGGATTTGATGCTTTCTCAAAAAAATTATATGGTATGGATCCTATTGAAGCAGTTGATGAAATGATGTTCAAATCACGCGCTAATTACTCGACTGTTATGGGATGGATAAATACAGAAGTTGCTAATATTGTTGAAAAAGGATATGCCGAACTATTTAATAGGGGTAATGAAAAGATGGGTTATCGCTTGAAAGTTGATATGGCAAAATATCCACAAGATATTAAACAGGGAAATAAAGCATATGTGTTAACCAAAATTTCTAATTCAGGTGTTGGAAGATTTACATTACCAAATCATAATTTAAGATTATATTTAATTGATAGTAATGGTGCAATAAAACAAGCTGTTGATAATAAAAATTATGATTTAAGAATTTTGCTTAATGGCGAAACTATGAATGTATATACTTCATTTAATGTTGATAATAATTTAAGTGATGGAGAATACACCTTAGCGGTGTCTATTGTTGATGAAACTGGTGCACCAGCTATTCGTTTAGCACAAGTTGGTAATTATAAACAAAAAATGTATCCTCTTGGAAAAATGAATGTTGGTAATTATAAACAAATAGATAAATTTTATGAAGAAGTTAATGGTGAAGATTTAAAAAACACTCGTTTAAAAGCATCTAGTAATTATGAAGTAACATTTGAATACATTCCATCTTTAAAATTATCTGAACATAAGATGGGTGATGAAGATGGATTTATTGTTGTGACAAAAGATAACAAAAAAGAAGAAAATGTTGTTAGTAATTTCCAAGATGTTAGCGAAGAAAAAGCTATCAAAACTGTCAGCGTTATAACAGGAAATAAAGGCCCATATTCTTTAGATATCTATGGAAAAGGCATTTATGCAAACAAAATAAAAACTGGTAAGATTATTATTGAAAATAAAACAGGATATGTGCAATCTTTTGATAAAAATTACAATTTACTTTCATCAAAAAACGCTTGGTATTCTGATAATGAAAATGCTATAAATAACGATACAAATATATTAGGAAGTAAAGGATCAATCGAAGTTTTAGGTGAAGTTCCGCACCAAGAAAATGATGGATTGTTCTCTGATCCAAGTTTGTTGAAAATAAAAAACAATGCAGCTTATACAATAACTTTTTCCACTAAGGGAGCAACCATTGCAGGCAATGCAAGTTATTATTATTTACATTTAATGAATAATGGCGCATCTATTCAAACAATTGGTGAATGGTATGATCGTCCGGATGAGCCTAATTCGATTAAATCATTTACATTTATTACTCCTAAGGATGGGAAATTATCTTTAGCATTTGGTGTTAAAAATATAGGTAGTTACTTAATTGATAATATAAATATTGTTGAAAATCCTAAAGGCTTAATAGTTACTGGTGATGATGTTAAAAATATAAATAATGTAAGACCTTTTGATAGCAACAAAGGTTTAGATTATGTAGAAGGATTCGAAGGTATGGTTCTCAATGATTCAACATTTACTTATGGCTTTAACCGTTGGGGACATTTAACAAATGATAAGACAGAAGTTATTTCTGGAAAGTATTCAATGTCTTCTCGATTAGATGAAGAAACATATCGTTATTTTAATGACAATTGGTTTGAATTTATGTATTCCAATTCTAAATACATAAAATTAGAAGCAAATACATCATATCGTGTAGAGTTTTCTTATAAATTAATGGAAAAAATCAAACAAAACACCAATCCTTTACTAGATGGATATGCCTATATTTTAGCAAGAAGCCAATCATATTTAGATAAGGATACAGCGGTAGGTCGATTTGCTGATAATGTGGAACTAAATAAAACTAAAAAAATGATTTATGATTTTACGACAGGCGCTGCAAATGATTACTATATTGTCATTGGATTATATGGTAAAGGTGTATTAATTGTTGATGATATAAAAATTTCTAGGAAATAGAGGTATACAAAATGAACAAAAAATTATTGCTTGTAAGTTCTTTGCTTGTTTTAGGTAGCGTTATATTTACTAATAATAAAGTTAGTATTAAAGCTCAAGAGAAAGAAACCACATTGAAAGAAGAAAAAATTTATCAAGAAAATTTTGAAGATTATAATTTATCCACAACAGGAGAACAAATTTTTAATGCAAAACAATTTATGTGGTTTGAAAGCTCCCATGTGGATAGCAAAGTAGTCGATTATAAAGATAGTAAAGCTTTGGAATATATGATTATTGGCAGTGATACCGCTAAGTATAGTAAACTAGGCGGCTTAGGAACATCGGCTGCGAATAACTTAGAAAAGTTAATAGATGGAGAAACATATACTCTTTCAATGGATATAACTATTGAAACCTCTGCAAGTAATGCCACATTATTTATTGAATACCAAACGTTTACTTGGACAGGTGTAAAAATTGTTAATGGCACTAATATGGAAGTATTAAGCACTAGTAATACTAGTAAGGCAAACTACGTAAATAGCCATTTAACTTTCTCTTTTGTGGCTGGAAAAATCAATGGACAAAATTCATATGTAACAATGACTGGTAAAGATTTTGAGGTTACAGACAAAGTTTATGTTGATAATATTTCTATTTCAAAGCCCGTATTAGCTTATGACTATGACATGGATTTTGAAAGTCTTGATATTGGAACTAGTGCGCCAATGAATAATTTATCTAATATTGCTAACGTATATAATGCAAGTTTGGATTCTTTAACTATAAATGGTGATGAAAGTAATCATTACTTAGAAGCATTAAAAATAGGAACAGGCACGGATGCTTGGGAAAAGTTTTATTTTAATGGATTAACTAAATTAGTAAGTGGAAATAGATATCGCTTAAGTTTAGATGTTTTAGAAGCAAAATGTAAAGAATTTTATATATGTTATAACGAAAGTGGACAACCTTGTGTAACATATAATCAAAATGGATATGTTAGCAAAGATAATAGTGAATATATCATCGGTGGATCATTCGATGGAAATCACTTAACATTTGATTTTATTCCTAACGTTAGTAAGGATGCTAATTGGTGGCAACAAGTAGCAGTTGTTATTAAACATAGCGAAGATATGATAATTAAGTTTGATAATGTTAACTTATATAACTTAGATAAAGTTGGTAAAGAACTTGTCATCAATACAGATAACTTTAAAACTAATTATTATGTTGGCGAAGAATTGAATCTTGATGGCTTGAAAGTTCAATTAAAAAGACAAAATGAATCTTTAAGAAATTTAACTAATGAAGAGTATTTTATTGATAGTTCTAATTTTAATAAAAATAGAGCGGGAGATTATACCTTAACTATATTAGTTGTTGATGAATATGGTAATGATATTTCAAAAGATATAATTGTTCATGTTAAAGATGATAATGTAGTAAGTTGCAAAATATCTAAAATGCCTACAAAATTAAATTATTTAGTAGGCGAATCATTAAATTTAGCAGGACTAGAAATTTTAGAAACCCATGATAGTGGAAAAACTATTGTTGTTACTTCTTTAGATAATGTGACTATAAATAAGTTTGACAACACTAAAATTGGTAAACAAGTAGTGGGTATTACTTATTTAAATCAGTTTGATTTACAATTTGAAGTTACTATTTATCCATCAGTAATTGAAAACTTTAAAAATGTGCAAACACAAGCAAGATTAAGTTTTGATTATACAATTATAAAAAACGATGATACTAACGAAGTTCGTTATTCGGATTTTAAAAATGTAAGTATTGATGCCTTCTATAGTTTTGATACTTCAACATTTATTGATGTAAAAGAAATAGGTGTCTTAGTAACGACTTCAAATTTTGAATTCCAAGAAACTAAGGAACTACCACAAAATGCACGCAAAATTATAAATACAAATGCTACTCGTGACTTTACATATAAAATAGATAATATTAATGACTATAAACAAACATATTATATTGGAGCATATGTACAAACAAAAGATGGCGTTTATCATTTTGCAAAAAATATTTCTTATAGTGTAGCAACAATGTTAGAAGTATATAAACAAGATGTAGAAGCAAGTTATTATAATATTGTAAATAGTTTTTATAATTCATTAGGAGGAAAATAACCATGAAAAAAGTATTATTATTTTTGTTAGGTGTTTTATCTTTGGTTGGATTAGTATCATGTGGTAGTAGTTCAACTTCTAACTCAACTAGTACAGTAAAAGAAACAACTGCTGAAGCTTCAATAGTACTTCCATACATTCCAAGATAGAGGTAGTAAGCATGTTTTCAAATAATAAACACAAGGCAATAACATTTAGTTTTGATGATGGAGTTACTCAAGATCGACGTCTTGTAAAGTTATTAGATAAATATAACTTAAAATGCACATTTAATTTAAACTCATTAAGTTTAGGAAAAGAAGGAGAAGTTAAATGGCAAAAATGGACTGCACCACATAATAAAGTTGAAATTGAAGAAGTAAAAACATTATATGCTAATCACGAAGTTGCAGTTCATACTTCCAACCATCCAGACTTAACTAAATTAAGCAAAGAAAAAATTATTAAAGAAGTGGAAGATGACCGTAAATTTCTAGAAAATCTAGTCGGATA
Organism: uncultured Bacilli bacterium; assembly: GCA_934133115.1. Next base: position 1,495 of record CAKPAV010000012.1, on the reverse strand, counting down.
TAGAATCATTGGTATGGCATACCCATTTGGGACGGTTAATGATTTTGTTGTTAAGACTATAAAAGAAAATACACCTATTTTATATTCAAGAAATATTTGGGCAACATATAACTTTGATTTACAAAGTAATCTACTAGATTTTAGACCAACTGTTCATTGTTTAGACTTTGATCATTTGTTTAATTTAGCAGATGAATTTTTAAATTATGATGGTAATGAAGACAAAATATTTTATATTTGGGGACATGCCTATGAATTTGATTTTGAAAACACATGGGATAAATTTGAAACATTTTTGAAACTAATTAGTAATAAAGAAGATATCTTTTATGGAACGAATAAAGAGGTACTTTTAAATGGAAAAGATTTGGATTGATACAGATTTAGGCGCCGATTGTGATGATGCTGGCGCACTTGCTATTGCCAATGTTTTACATAATTTAGGAAAATGTAAAATATTAGGAATGACGCATACTACAACCGCTAAATACGCGGGAGCTGGAATAGAAGTTATTAATAATTATTATAAAAACACATTTGAAATTGGTGTGAATAAAAGAGATTTGCATTATTTTGATGATAAGAAGTATGATGCATTTTTAAGCCAAATGGCGAAAAAATTTGCTTTATCTCCTAAACAAAAAGAAGAATATGAAGAGGCATTGATTTTATTAAGAAAATCATTAGCAAAAGAAGAAAATATTACCTTAATTTGCATAGGCCAACTTAATAATCTAGCAGCTTTGATAAATTCAAAACCAGATGATATTTCTCCACTTACTGGATTAGAATTAATGCAAAAATCTTTAAAAAAAATTGTTATTATGGGCGGATATTTTGATAGCAATATTTCATTAGTGGACTTATCTGCAGAATATAATATTGTTTCAGATATAGATGCAAGTAAAAAGATTTGTCTTATAAAAAATATCCCTGTTTATTTTTGTGATTTTAAATTAGGAAGCAATGTGTTTACTGGCGAAAATATTGTAGAAGATTATGAATTAAATCCAGTAGCGTTTGCTTATAAAAAATATGCAAATGGTAATAGGCCATCATGGGATTTGCTAACTGTATATTATGCTATTTATGGGGATAATGAAGTTCTTGATAAATCTAAGGCGGGATTTGTTGAAATTACTGATGATGGAAAGACATTATTCCATGAAGATAAATTAGGAAATTGTTATATAATTAAATCAATGGTTAGTGAAAAAATATTAGAAAAGACACTAAATAAATTATTGGAAGTAAAGGAGTGATATCATGGGAAAAGTATCATTAAGACATGTTTATAAAATATTTGAATCAGAAAATAAAGGTAAGAAAAGATACGTTGAAGCAGTAAAGGATTTTTCAATGGAGATTGAAGATAATGAGTTTATTGTCTTTGTTGGACCATCAGGATGTGGAAAGTCCACAACGCTTCGTATGATTGCGGGATTAGAAGATATCTCAAAAGGTGAAATTTATATTGATGATTTACTCATTAATG
>CAKPAV010000011.1 GCA_934133115.1 uncultured Bacilli bacterium | reverse complement strand
CATCAAAATATGTTTATGCTTTTTCTTTAGATACTAGTGATTTAAAAATTATAAAATTTAATGTGAATACAGAATGGATGTTAGCAATTGCGTATTATCGTGGTTGGATTATGGAGTATAAAGATAATAATCTTATTAAAAACATTGTTAAAAAAATAGATGATGCTGATGTAATTATTGCTCCAATTGCCGATAATAGAATGTTTGATTTAATTTCTGAATTCGTTGATGGTAGTATAACAAATGAGCAATGTGAGCATGCACTTGCGGCTACAAATCTAGGCTCACAATATGTAATAAAAACAAATAAAGCAATTAATAATTTAAAATTTATTAAAATTTGTTTTTTATCAAATAATGAAAAAGAAGAGTATAAAAACAAGCGATTAGCTAACAATAATAGTAATTTAAACAAAGTAAAAGTTGCAAGAATAGAGTATCGTGGAAAGGGTCAATATATTGACGAATTTTTAAAATGAAAAAGTTAGATTTTAATGAAAGAAAATTATGCCAGTTGCAGGGTAAATTATTTGAAGAATCTCTTGATAAAACTCATTGTAGTTCACTAATTTTTATTAGAAGATTTATGTCATCAAATTTAGCAAAAAAATTTGATGATTATAGTTTTTTTGTAACTTCTTTAGATTTAAATGATTGCTTTATCGAACTAGAAAGCGAATATGGAAAATCCACATATGGAAAAATAAAATATTCAGTCGATGAAATGTTTTGGATTGGCTATATTTATAGAGCGCTAGCGATTATTCTAAAGATAACCAGCAAAAAAGTATTTGCGTTATTTAACGCGAAAGAAATAATCAAATATTATAATATTTATCATACGTTTGATATTGAACAAGCATGTGAAAAAATGATAGAAAGCATAAATTATCAAGTTCCTAATGTTTATGAGTATGCTTATAGATTGTTAAAAAAATATCTTATACGCGAAAAGTTAAAAAAACTAATTGGTCAAGAAGTAACTGTGTATGTTGATAATAAAAACGCTATATCTAAAAAGACATCAACTTCTATTAATTATGGCTTTATAAAAGAAATAATTACAGTTGATAATGAATATCAAAAAGTTATTACACTTGGGAAAAAAATGGATAATAGCGAAGTTTATAAAGGATTAGTATATGCAATTATTGAAAGTGAAAAAGATTTACCAGATAAATTAATAGTTGTTACTAATAAACGGAAATATAATTTAAAAGATATCAATAAGATATTGAGTTCTCAAAAAGAAAATTATAAATATAAAGTTGTTAAGTAAAATATTAAATTATCATTTGCATATATTGTAATGGTGATTCTATGAAATTCTATTTGATTGGTATTAAAGGAACCGGTATGGCCGCTTTAGCGGGTATTTTGGTTGATGATGGACATGAAGTAAGAGGTAATGATATTGATCACATTGTGTTTACTAGTGATATTTTAAAAAAAAGAAATATAAATGTTGATATATTGTTAGAAGATAGCGATATTCCTAGTGATATTGACTTTGTTATTGTTGGACATTCTTTTATTAATCATCCAATTATTGAAAAAATAAAGAACAAAAATATTCCTTATAAAGAATATAATCATTTTATTCATGATTATTTTTCTAGTTTATATCAAGTGGCAATATGTGGCACACACGGAAAAACTTCCACAGTAGGATACTTTCATCATGCCATAAGTAATATTTTAGGATGTTCAATGTTACGTGGAGATGGTGTTGGTATCGGGGGATTTGCTAATAATATGATTGTGTATGAAGCATGTGAATATTATGAACATTTCCTTACTTACTATCCTAATACAATTATTATTACCAATATTGATTATGACCATGTCGATTATTTTAAAACAAAAAGGCAATATAATAGTGCTTTTAATAAATTTTGTAAACACGCTAATAAGGTGATAGTTAATTATGATTATAGAAATAAAATCCATCATCATAATTTGTTAACTTATGGAGTAAGCGAAAATGCTGATTATTATTTTAAGAATTTAGATTTAACACATGGAATTAAAGGAGATGTCTATTATAAGAAAGAAAAAATCTATCATCTTGATGTGGCAATATTTGGCTTATATAATGCTTTACATTTATTAAGTGTTATTGCTTTCTTACATAGTTCAAATTTAGATATCGAAAAAGCTTTTAAAAATTTTAACGATATTTTTTGTATAAACCGTAGAATGCAACACAAGATAATAGCAAGAGATGTGTTTATTGATGATTACGCACATCATCCGAGTGAAATTTTAGCAAGTCTAGAAATAGCCCGTGAGATGTATCCTAGTCATAGAGTCGTAGGAATCTTTAAACCAGATCGTTATTCTCGACTAGTTAAATTTCAACGGGAATTTAAAAAAGTCTTATTAAACTTTGATAAAGCTTATATCTTACCAATTTATGAATTAGTAGAAGCTAACACAAAGTTATTAAATGCAGATACTCGAATAAGCTATGTTGATACTTTAAGTGAGTTAATAAACGAAGAAAAAGAAGAAAGCAACACAGTTTATCTATTCATGAGTTCCAAAAATATTGATGATTGGATTTATGGACTAGCGGATTTTAAAAGTTAAATCTTATAGGAGGCATTATGCATTTTCGAACTATGGCATTTGGATTCGGCTTAATTACCGGAGCAGCACTTACCATATCACTTCCATATTTCGTATCGAAAGCTAAGGAAATGTGTCGTAACGATGACCGAGAAAATCATGAGTCTAATAATGTTAAAAAAGTAACCGATGATATCAAACAAGAATTTTCTAAATTAAGTGGTGATGTCAATAAAGATGTCGATGAATTTATGAAGAAAATGGAAAAAGATATTACATCGAAAAAAAAGAAAAAGAAAAAATAAAACGATGGAATAAACATCTCATAAAGTGCGACTAGGCACTTTTTAATTTTGTAAAAGACTAGTAAAAATTAAAAAATATTTTTTAAACTCATTGACTATGAAAATCTTTTCATTTAAAATGAAAATGTATGAAAACAAGGAGGAATGTTAAATGGAAAATTTAAAAAGTAGAGTAACAATTTATGAAGTTGCAAAAATTTCAGGAGTTTCATTAGCGACTGTTTCTCGTGTTATCAATAACAACGCTTTAGTTGCCCCAAAAACTCGTGATAAAGTTAATGAGGTTATTAAGAAATTGGGTTATAAGCCTTCTGCCTTAGCGCAAGGTCTTGCAACATCTAAGTCGACTTGTATTGGTATTGTTATACCATCCGCAAACTATGTCTATATTTCTAACATGTTAAGTGGTATGACTGATAAAGCTAAAGAATTAGGTTATGATTTAAGATTATATACTACATCTCATAATCGTGAAGATGCTTTAAAAGTTATGGAAAAAGTTATTACTTCCCATGTTGATGGTGCGATTATATTTGATGATGAATTAGAAAACGAAGAATTAATGAAGATTGCTGGTTATGCTGTACCACTTGTTGCTATTAACAATGACATTGAAGCTAGCAATGTTGGTTGTATTCACTTTGGTTATGAACATAACATTCGTAATATCTTAAATGAATACTTAGAACATCCAACAAAAGAAATGTATTTCTTACATTCTCATAATTCTGGTAAATTATTAGCTAGAATTGAAAAAGTATTTGTTGATACTCATGTTAAACATAACATTAGTTATGGTATCTTAAGTAGTGATGACTCTTATTCTAAAACTTATAGTGATTTCTTAAAATTCTTTAAGTCTACAAAGAGTGGTTATTTCTTAACTTATCGTGATTCATTAGCCGCTGCAGTTATGAATGCCGCGATTGACTCAGGATTAAGAGTACCAGAAGATGTTGAAGTATTATCACTTATTGGTACTAAATATGCTTCAATTATGCGCCCAATGATTTCATCAATGCATATTGATTTATATAAGATTGGTGCTCAAGCTGTTGAAATGCTTGCTAAAATTATGAATAATGAAGAAGTCGATAAACATTATCGTATTGCTTCAGAATTTGTTAAACGTAATTCAACTTTATAATAAAAACGAAGATAAGGATAGTAGTAATTAATAAATTAGTAGAGAGTTTCTGGATGGTGCAAAGAAATAGTTATTAATTATGAATACACCTTTGAGTTAGTGCTAATAACACTCGTTAATGCGCGTTAAGTATTGAGTTTAAGACTCACTAAGGTAGATAATGCGAATTATCTACGAATAAAGGTGGTAACACGATTAATTCGTCCTTTAATAGGGGCGAATTTTTATTTTTTTAAGGAGAAAACAAATGGAACTTTATGAAGAATTAGTGGCAAGAGGATTAATTGCCCAAGTAACAGATGAAAAATTAATCAAAGAACTAATTAATAATGGAAAGGCAACATTCTATATTGGCTTTGATCCAACTGCGGATAGCTTACATGTTGGTCACTTTATGACTTTAGTTTTAATGAAACGTCTCCAATTAGCGGGCAATCGTCCAATTGCGTTAATTGGCGGTGGCACTGGTATGATTGGTGATCCAAGTGGTAGAAGTGATATGCGTAAGATGTTAACAGTGGAAGATATTAATCATAATTGTGAATGCTTCAAAAAACAAATGGAAAGATTTATTGATTTTTCTGAAGGTAAAGCTTTAATGGTTAATAACGCTGATTGGTTACGTAATTTAAATTATATTGAATTACTTCGTGATGTGGGTGCTTGCTTTTCTGTTAATAATATGTTGCGTGCTGAATGCTATAAATCACGTATGGAAAAAGGATTAAGTTTCTTAGAATTTAATTATATGATTATGCAAAGTTATGACTTCTATCAATTATTCTTAAAATATGGTTGTAACTTACAATTTGGTGGCGATGACCAATGGTCTAATATGCTTGCCGGTACTGAATTAATTCGTAAGAAATTAGGTAAAGATGCATCCGCTTTAACTATTAATTTATTACTTAATAGTGAAGGTAAGAAAATGGGTAAAACCCAATCTGGTGCGGTATGGTTAGATGAAAATAAAACTACACCATTTGAATTCTATCAATATTGGCGTAATATTGATGACGCTGACGTAGTTAAATGTATGAAGATGTTAACATTTATTCCACTTGAAGAAATTGCTAAATTTGAAAAGATGGAAGGAGCAGAACTTAATGAAGCAAAAAAAGTTCTTGCTTATGAATTAACGAATATGGTTCACGGCAAAGAAAAAGCAGATATTGCTAAAGCAACTGCAGAATCTTTATTTAGTGCTGGTAGTGCCGCAAATATGCCAAGTGTAACATTAAGTGAAGAAGATTTTACTGATGGACATATTGATATCTTATCATTACTTATGAAAGCTGAATTAGCTACTTCAAAATCTGATGCAAGACGTGCAGTAGAACAAGGCGGAGTTGTTATTGATAATGATAAAGTTAATGATGTTAAATTATTAATTAGCGTTGATCAAGTTAAAAATGGTTTTGTCTTACGTAAAGGTAAGAAGAACTTCAAAAAAGTAGAAATGAAATAGTTATTATAAATGTATCTTAGACTTTGTTATCTAAAGTTTAGGATACATTTTTTTAATGCCTTAAATTGTTACTTTATTTGAATTGATGAAATTTTGGAGGTTGATATTTAGTTTTTCAAATACTTCATCAGGCAAGTAATTAAATGATTTAGTAAAATATAAAATTTTAGAGTATTCTTTCACAAATTTTTTTGCAAAAAAAATTAACATTGTAAACATGATTGACTTATTAAACAATCATTATCTCTTAATAATTTAGGTATATAATATGAACTTCGCATTATTTTGTGTTTTTATCAAGTCTTTCACATAACATAATTGAAAAGTTTAAATTTATAGTCCAAAACTTATATGTTGGGGGATCTACAGTAATTGATTCTTGGATTAAAAATTCATTAGTTAACATATTAGTACACATGACTTATTTATGTACTAAAGCAGTTTTTTACGACTAAAAAAGCCACCCATGATTGAGTGGCTTTTAAGCATCTTCGTAATACAAGAGTAAAATTATAATTTACGGTTGTAGTATTCAACGATTTGAGCTTCTTGGATATCTTGAGCTAATTCTCTACGTTCTGGTTCACGTAAGAAGATGCCTTCTTTCTTTTCAGCATCAACTTTAACATAAGGAACTACGATAGCGTTAGATTCAAGAGATTCAGCAATAACTTTTAAGTTTCTTGATGATTCTTTAACAGCGATGACATCGTTGACAGAGCATAAGTATGATGGAATATCAACTTTCTTACCATTGACTAAAATGTGTCCGTGGTTTACTAATTGACGAGCAGCACGACGTGTACGAGCAAATCCCATACGATAAACTAAGTTATCTAAACGAGATTCTAAAATACGCATAAATGCTAAACCTGTAACTTCTTTAGAATTAGAAGCTAACATAAATAAACGTGTAAATTGACGTTCATTAACACCATACATTTCACGTAATTTTTGTTTTTCAACTAATTGTTTACCGTATTCAGTGAGTTTCTTTCTCTTTTCTGTAGGTGCTTTACCAGGAGCATAATTACGTTTCTTTAATTCAACACCAGTTTCTAAAATAGAGAAACCTAAGCGACGTGATTTTTTCCAACTTGGTCCTGTGTATCTTGACATTGATTTTTCCTCCTTTTCCTTTATTATTTGCATAAATAAAGCAATAGGTGCAAATCCCTAACTCCGGATGTTTTGCTTAATTATTTCACCTTTCAGCGTGGTTACTTTAAACAGAACTTGCAAAACGTCAGACGAGCAGTATTTACATGCTGCATAAATATGCGTTATTATTCTACACAACAAAGGTGTATGAGTCAATGATTTTTTTTGTTTTTTGGAAAAAACATAAATTAGCCTAATAAAAACTGGCTTAATGCTAAACCGGAATTTATTTTTATAATTTATAATGTTTTTTAGAAAAAAATTATTCGGCTTTTTCCTTTACTTCTTCAACAGGTGCATTTTCATCAACTAATTTGATAAGACCTTTTTCAAGAGCAACACTAGGGTGTTTAAATTTCTTTCCGCTATAATCGACAACGATATTACCTTTAACATCAATATCGACAATTGTTCCTTCCCCTCTAGCGCCTTTGACTTTTTTTCCAATTAATTCTTTTGCTTCAGCCATTTTTTAATCCTCCTTATATGAGCATTTTATCGTATTTTTTAAACTTTTTCAAATTGTTTGAATACATGAATTGTAAAATAAACGCTACTACTAAAATTAAATATTTTTGTGCGAAACATATTTAATTAGTAAAAGCAACTAATCATTAGATTGTCTTTTACTAATTTCTTTTAAAATTATATCTTTAACTTCTTCATATTTATAAACATGCATTTTGCTTTCTTTAGATAGCGGCATTATGCAGTCGCCAATATAATAAGAAGTAATATTACATTTAGTTGCAGGAATATAATCATCACTTTCATTATTACAAAAATATATTACTTCATCTGGTTTTAGATTGTTTTTCTTTAATACTTCTTCATAATATTTAGTATTTGGTTTACAAAAGTGTGATACTTCATAACTAGTTATATAATCAAAATCTGATTCTTTTAAATTAATAAATCCCATTCTAGTAAGCATTCCATCTTTTGGAAATACTGGATTAGAAGCGATAATTGTTTTTAATCCTAAACTTCTTATAAAATCAACAATCTCTTTAGCGTATGGGTTATCTTTAGTCATAACTTTTGAATTTTTAAAATCGGTTAGATAGAAGTTATCAATTTCTTCCTTATCTTTTAATTTGTCTTTTCCATAAATTGATGCAAAGTGATTCCAAAATACTTCTTCATTAGTTTTTGATCCAACATTTTTGAGCATGAGTTTAGTGCCTTCCCATACTGTTTTGATTAATAAATCTTTGTCATAGCCTAGGGGCGCTAAACGACGACATAATAATCCGAAGTAACCTTTGGTAAATTCTTGTTCGTCCATTGGTAATAATGTACCATCTAAATCAAATAAAACTGCTTTTAACATATAATTAACCTCACTCGTAATATATGTAGTGATTATAGCATGTTTTTAAAAAATTACTTAAAAAAAATAGTGATATTATTTACTTTTTCATCTATACTTATTGAGGTTACGAGGGGAGTGGCTTTATATGCGTAAAATTAAATATGCGAATTATTATACTGATGAAGTGAATGCAAATGAAGAATTTTTCGATATGCTTTTTGTTAACATTGAGAAAAAAACATTTACTTTTTCTACTCATGCTGCAGAAGTAGACGTTGATTCTTATTATGATGATGGAACAGGAAATGAAACATTGGCAACGTATTTGCCTAGAAATGTTTTAATGTGTTTACTTGATGGGTTAAAACTAAATGGGTTTAAAGAAGAATAAGCGCTAAATACATTATATTTTTTATTAGTAATTAAATTTGCTTCTAGTAAGGCCTAGGAGCATTTTTATTTATAAATAAGCACATAATAAATGAAAGCGTTACCAAAAATAATAATTTGGCAAAATTATTGTTTATATAATTTAGATATTATATAATGAATTTGATTTTGGGTTTTTTGATTACCTAAAATCATATTCTAAAAACATTAATGATAATAGATGATTTTTAGGAAAAAATCAAATTATTAGGAGGTAAATTATGGGTGTTAAAATTGTAGAAACATCCTTACGAGATGGACATCAATCTTTATTTGCCACACGTATGACTACTGATGAAGTTATCTCAGTAGCTAAGGAACTTGATGATGCAGGTTATTATGCATTAGAAGTATGGGGCGGAGCAACATTTGATGCTTGCCTTAGATTCCTTAACGAAGATCCGTGGGAAAGACTTAGAAAAGTCCGTGCCGTATGTAAGAAAACTAAACTACAAATGTTGTTTAGAGGACAAAACATATTAGGATATCGTCACTATTCTGATGATGTAGTGGATATGTTTTGTAAAAAATCCATAGAAAATGGTATTGATATTATTCGTGTGTTCGATGCATTAAATGATATTAGAAATCTTGAACAAGCGGTTAAATCTACTAAAAAATATGGTGGAGAATGTCAAATTGCTTTAAGTTATACAACTTCTCCAATTCACACAATTGAATATTATGTGAACTTAGCAAAAGAAGTTGAAAAATTAGGCGCTGATTCTTTATGTATTAAAGATATGGCTGGTGTATTAACTCCAGAAGATGCTAAAAAGTTAATTAAAGCATTAAAGAAAGGTACAACATTACCAATCGAATTACACTCTCACTGTACTGGTGGAATTTGTGAAATGACTTATAAGGCAGCGATTGAAGCTGGTGTTGACATTATCGATACATGTTTAGCTCCTTTATGTGGTGGAACAGCTCAACCTTCAACACAAGCATTCAATGTTGCGTTTAAAGGTACAAAATATGATCCAAATTTAAATGTTGACGCTCTTCATAGAGCAGAACCATTAATGGAAAAAATCAAAGCTAAATATTTAGCAAATGGCTTATTAAATCCAAAAGCATTATCAGTAAATCCAAACATCTTAACTTATCAAGTACCTGGTGGTATGCTTTCTAACTTAATGAACCAATTAAAAGGTCAAGGTGCCGAGGATAAATATGAAGAAGTATTAAAAGAAGTACCTAATGTTCGTAAGGACTTAGGATATCCACCTTTAGTTACTCCTTTATCACAAATGGTTGGTACTCAAGCTGTATTTAATGTAATTACTGGCGAAAGATATAAAATGGTTCCAAATGAAATCCGTGATTATTTACATGGTAAGTATGGTAAAGCACCTGCACCAGTTAATCCAGAAGTTCAACATAAGATAATTGGTGATGATGAAGTTATTACTTGTCGTCCTGCTGACTTATTAGAACCTGAATTTGAAGCACTTAAAGAAAAATATAAAGATATTGCTAAGTGCGATGAAGATGTTTTATCTCTTGCTTTATTTGAAAAAGTAGCAACTGAATTCTTAACTAAGAAATATCATCCAGAACCAGTGGAAGAAGTCGAAGAATTCAATGTTATCTTAGGAGGTAAATAATTTATGTTTTTAAAAATATTAACTGATGTTGGTACATCAGCTGGACCAATGATTGATAAAGGCGATACAATGAATTTAGGTGATGGCGCAATTTTCTCACTTGTTGCTATTGTAATGGTATTTGCTATTTTACTTATCTTTATTGGAATAACCGAATTAGTATTCAAAACTATTTCTTTATTTGATAAAAAGAAAGCTGATAAAGTAACGGAAAATGCTCCACAAGTTACTTCTAATGAACCAAAAGAAGTAGTCATTACAGATGATGATATGATGGCCGCGGTCTTAGTGGCCACAATCGACTATCGTAATGAAGTGAAAAAAGATGTTCGTGTTGTTAATGTAAAACAACTTTAATAAGGAAAGGATTTTAAATTATGAAAAAGTATAAAGTTAAAGTTAACGGAAAAGTTTATGAAGTTGAATTAGAAGCAGTTGAAGAATCTCAAGGACATGTTGTTAGTGATGCTGCTCAACCTGCTCCAATAGCTAATACAGCCGCACCTGCTGAAGGCGCAACTATCAATGCTCCAATTAGTGGTAAAGTATTAGATGTTAAAGTTAGCGTTGGACAAAAAGTTAACAAAGGTGACGTAGTTTGCATTATTGAAGCTATGAAACTTGAAAATGAAGTATTAGCATCTGTTTCAGGAACTGTTAAAGAAATCAAAGTTAGTAAAGGCGCCATGGTATCTAACAAACAAGTTCTTATCGTAATCGGATAATATGAACATAATTGATTTAATCGTTAGATTCTTAAATGAAACTGGCATTGTTTCTTTCTTTAAAGGAGACGGCTGGATGAATCTAATTATGATTGTGATTGGCTGCGTATTTTTATACTTAGCTATTAAAAAAGGATATGAACCTTACTTATTAATCCCTATTGCTATTGGTATTATCTTAGTTAACATTTATCCTGATATTTATGTTACAAAAGACGCTACTGGTAAAATTATCAGTCGTGGGTTATTAGGCACATTGCATATAGGTGTTGAACATGAACTATATCCTTGCTTGATCTTTATCGGTATTGGCGCAACAACCGATTTTGGACCATTAATCACAAACAAAAAGACTATGTTACTTGGTGCAGCAGCTCAATTAGGTATATTTGCAGCATTCTTTGGTGCTCTTGCCTTAGCTCAAACAGGTATAGAAGCATTAAAGTTCACTGTTGGTGATGCTGCTGGTATTGGTATTATTGGTGGCGCAGATGGTCCAACTGCTATCTTAGTCTCTAATAAACTTGCTAGCCCTGATTTAACTGCGGGTATCGCTCTTGCTGCTTATTCTTATATGGCTTTAGTTCCAGTTATCTTCCCACCTATTATTAAGGCTTTCACAACTAAAAAAGAACGTCAAATTCGTATGGAAGAAACAAAACAAGCTACAAAATTACAAAGAATTTTATTCCCAATTATCGCAACAGTTGTATGTTGTGTAATTGTTCCATCTTGTACACCTTTAATTGGTTGTTTAATGTTTGGTAACTTAATTAAAGAATCAGGCGTTGTACCAAACTTAGTACATACTGCTGCGAATGCGTTACTTTACATTTGTACAATCTTATTAGGATTATCTGTTGGTGCAACCGCAATCGGTACAACATTCTTACAAGCTAAAACATTAATGATCTTCGTATTAGGTATTACTGCCTTCGTAATTGCTGCAATTGGTGGATTACTTGGTGGTAAGATAATGTGTAAGGCGACTAAAGGAAAAGTTAATCCAATGATTGGTGCAGCTGGTGTATCTGCTGTTCCAATGGCGGCTCGTGTTGTTCATAAGATTGGACAAGAAGAAGACCCAGAAAACTTCTTATTAATGCACGCAATGGGACCAAACGTTGCTGGTGTTATTGGTAGTGCTGTTGCTGCTGGTATCTTACTTTCGATGATTGGCTAGTCTATTATGCGTAGTAAAGTATTAAAAGAAATATGTTTAAACGCTATTTTATTAGCATTATTAATTGTTAGTGCTCAAATATCTCTTAAAGTTGGTTTAACAACTTTTACATTACAATTGCTTGTAGTATTTATTATTACAAGCATTTGTAGTTTAAAGAACTCATTAATTATTATAAGTTGCTATATTATTATGGGACTTATTGGTATTCCAGTATTTGCTTCTTGGGGATCAGGATTTGCATATGTAACAATGCCAACATTCGGCTTTGTATATGGGTTCTATTTTGTGGCTATAATTCAATTTATTGCAAATAAAATAACCGAAAAACATACGAAAAAATATCGCTTTATTGGTTATATTATTGGTGGATTAATTTCTCTTGTTGTTTTATATGCGGTGGGCTATCTTCATGGCTATATTATTCTTAATGAAGTCAATGATAAAGGCTATACACTTTCTAAATTATTCTCTTTATTTATTGCTCCTTATATTCCATTTGATTTAGCTAAACTTGCTATTAGCGTATTTATTAGTGATCGTTTAGTGGATTTGAAAAATAAATATATTGAAACACATCCTTATGAAGAAAAAGATAGTTAAAGAAATCCATTTTGAAACAGTTGATTCCACATCAACTTATATTAAAAAACACTATGAAGAATTAGAAAATTTAACATTTGTAAGTGCTGATTATCAAAGTAATGGACACGGAAGAATGGGAAGAAGTTGGGAAAGTAAAAGTGGTGAGAATTTGATGCTCTCATTTATAGTTAAAGAGCCACTACTAATTAAAAAATTTGCTTCCATTTCTATTAGCGCTGCTGTTGCTACTTTAATTACTCTAAAGTCATTTGGTTTAGAAAATATTACCATTAAATGGCCCAATGATGTCTATGTTAATGATAAAAAGATTACAGGAATATTATTAGAAAGTTTATCTCTTGATAATGAAATAAAGTTCTTAGTTATTGGAATTGGAGTTAATTTAAATGTTAAATCATTTGATGAAACTTTAAAAACTAAAGCAACAAGTTATTATTTAGAAACTAATAAAATTATTGCTATCAATATATTTAAAACTGAATTATTTAAAAATATTTTAAATATATTAGAACAAATTAAGATAAATAATGATGATTATTTAGTTATTGCTAATAAATATAATTATTTATATAACAAAGAAGTATATGGAGAAATTAATAACGAAAAGAAACTACTTAAAGTATTAGAAATTAATAAAGATAATTCCTTACATGTTCTAGTAGATGGAGTTAGTAAAGATTTATATTACGGGGAATTAACTTTCCATATTAATGAGTAAAACATCACTTAATTGTGGTGTTTTTTATTTTGCGTGTGTTTTTCGATATTCAAGTGGCGTAACATTTGTAAAATATTTAAAGACGCGATTAAAATGACTAGAAGAAGAAAATCCTAGATAACCACTAATAAAAGAGATGGATTTATTAGAATATTTTAAAAGATTTTTTGATTCATTAATTTTAATAGATAAAATGAATTCGCTTAAGGTCATGTTTGTTTCTTTTTTTACGCGTTCAAATAAAACACTTTTACTCGTATATAAAGAAGAACAAATATCTTTTGATTTGATAGGTGTATTTAAATTATTTAAAACATATTTGGTAAGTTCACTAATAAAAACACTATTAGTTTTATTTTTAATTTTAGCAACTCGTTTAGTAAAATCTATAACCATATTCATTTGTAAAGTATAAATTTTACTTTCATTATTAAGTAATTCCATTTTTTGAATATATAAATCACTGAGTGACAAAGCTTCATCTTGATCTAACATCCCTTTTATTGCCGCACGACTCATTAATGTAGCGGCAACAATAAAAGTGTTTTTTGCTTGCCTAAGTGAATCATTAGATAGTACGCCTGGTCTAATTGCGGGAGCATTTTTAAGCCAATTATTCAAGCTATCAATATCGCCACGTTCCACTAATTTACAAAGGTTATTTTCAATATCAATTGTGTTATGTTGTGTAGTAGTTGGTTGAGTGGTTTTAATATTTGTAATTTCGTTATAAATATTATCATTCATATTCGAAGCTTCTTTATCGTTAATTAATATTTCTTTTAAAGATATTTTTTTATTGTTTAAAATATAAAACAGAAACGGAGAAAAACATGCGAAGCCTTACTGTTTATTTGAAAAAATACAAAAAAGAAAGTATTCTTGCACCATTATTCAAGCTGCTGGAAG
>CAKPAV010000010.1 GCA_934133115.1 uncultured Bacilli bacterium | reverse complement strand
TTATAATTATGTTGAAAATCTTGTTCGTGAAAGCTTTTGGAATGTTTATCGTCCAGGATGCATTGAACACTTCTTACTTCATGAACTAAGAAAAAGTGTTAATTTTGTAAAAGAACTTGATTTTGTTATTGAATTAGATAATAGAATTATTGGTCAAGTTGCTTTTGTGAAATCTTCTATAAAAAACAAAGATAATGAAGACGTAACAATATTAACACTAGGCCCAATTTGTATTGCTAACGAATATAAAAGAAAGGGCTATGGAAAAACATTATTAGATTATTCGATAAATAAAGCACGCGAATTAGAATATGGAGTAATATTTTTAGAAGGAAATATTGATTTTTATAGTAAATCCGGATTTAATTATGCATCTACATATAATATCAAGTATCATGGATTAAGTGATGAAGATGATTCTTCTTTTTTCTTATGTCTTGAATTAAAAGAAAACTTTTTAGAAAATATTAAAGGAGAATATGTTACACCAGAAGGTTATTTAATTAATGAAGAAGATGCGCTTAAATTTGATGAATCATTTCCTAAAAAAGAAAAATTAAAATTACCTGGACAATTATTTTAAAAGTAGGTGAAAATTATGAGTTATAAAGTAATAAATAAAGAGAATTATTATCGAAAAGGCGTTTATGAACATTTTACCAAAGGTGCTAAATGTTCAATGTCAATGACAGCAAGAATTGATGTCACTAGTCTTTTTGATTTTTCTAAAAGCACAAATACAAAATTCTATATTAATTTTCTTTATATTTTATCTAAAGCACTTAATTCGCGTGATGATTACAAAATGGTTTATGATTGGAAAAGCGATGAATTAAGATGCTATGATGTTATTAATCCAACACAATATATTTTTCATGAAGATACAGAGACATGCACTCCTGTTTATACTAATTATGATGAAAATTATCATACTTTCTATGACAATGCTAAAAAAGATATTGAAAATGCTAAGAAAACTAGAGATTATGGCTTAGATATGGAAAATCATCCAAACTGGTTTGATGCTTCTTATTTATCTTGGTTAAGCTATAATTCTTTTAATATTGAATTGCCCGACGGATATTTATTTTTTAATCCAATTGTAAATTGGGGAAGATTTCGTGAAGAAAATGGAAAATTACTAATGCCTATTAGTGTACGTTTAAATCACGCTATTGCGGATGGATATTTAATTGCTAATGTATTTAAGCAATTAGAAATTGAAATTAATAATTTTATAAAAAATCAAAGCAAATAATTGATAATGTTGAAAACGTATTATATTTTTACAAAATAATATCGGTTCATTGTTTCGGCAAAAACAACAATGCATTGTATAAATTGTTGATAATTTGTTATGCTCGGTCTATAATATATATGGAAGGTGATTAACATGTATATAAAACGAGATATAGAAGAAAAAATAATTGAGGCATCTCAGCAATTTGCTTCAATAACATTATATGGATCAAGGCAAGTTGGCAAATCGACTTTAATTGAAAAAATATTTCCAGAAATAGAATATGTTACACTTGATGATATCGAAGTAAGAAGTTACGCAATTAGTAATCCAAAAGAATTTTTAAAGTATTATGGGAAACCACTAATTATTGATGAGATTCAAAAAGCGCCTAAACTTTTGGAATATATAAAAATTGAAATAGATGAAATGAAAAAGAATTGTTTAATGAATAATGAAAAAATCAAATTATTATATATTCTTTCCGGATCAAACCAATTTGAACTTCAAGAAGCAATAACCGAGTCATTAGCGGGTAGAACATGCGTTTTTAATTTAGCATCTTTATCATACAATGAAATTAAACAAAGAACTTCTCATTCTTCTTTTAATCCTGATATTGCCGTTTTAAGAGAGAAAGAAAAAAATCTTAATAACAAATATAGATCAAGAAAAGAAATTTTTGAAGACATAATGATAGGCGGTATGCCTGATTACGTTGTTAATAAAGTTAATAGAGACATGTTCTTTAAATCATATATAACTACTTACATTGAAAAAGATGTTAGAAAGGTTATTTCTGCTGATAAAGAAACAATATTTGTTAATTTTATGAAATATGTTGCTTTAAGAACCGGATGTCAATTAGATTGTGTAGAGATATCTAGAAGCATTGGCATTGATGCAAGAACTGTAAAGTCTTGGATTGCAATTTTAGAAACATCAGGAATTATTAAATTATTGCAACCATATACAAAAAATGTATCTGATAGAGTGGTTAAAACACCTAAACTTTATTTTATGGATACAGGTTTATGTGCTTATCTATGCGGTATGCCATCCGCAGAAATATTAGAAAAAAGCGCATTTGCTGGTGCATTTTACGAAACCTATGTAGTTTCTGAAATTATCAAATCTTATTATAACAATTATAAAGATACATCAAATCTTTATTACTATCGAGACCGAGATCAATATGAAGTTGACTTAATAATAGAAGATTATGACTCAATATATCCTATTGAAATAAAGAAAGGAATAAATCCTGTAAGTAGCAATAAAAATTTCAAAGTTTTAGAGAAATACAATAAAACTATAAATACTGGTTTAGTTATTGATTCTTCTAATAAAGTATTTCCAATCAATGATAAGGTATATTATTGCCCAATTGATATTATTGGATTATAATTTCTGGATTTTTGTTTAATTAAAACTATTTTAATATTCTATCAATGTTTATCATATTTGCTCCGCTTAGTATTGTTATGCGATACTTTGTGGAGAAAATCAACAAAATATTTTTGTAAAAAAATTTGTAAATTGTAGATTGAAATCCTTTAAAAATGAGTAATAACTAGTCTAGAAAAAATTATTTTTAAGCAAATGAGCTAAGAGTATTATCAACAAATGATACAAGAGAAAATAAAAAAGCATAGCATTAAAGCTATGTATAAAAAAAGTAAGTCGATGTACCATATAAGCACCAGAATTGTCTTTTGACAATCATTACCAACTCACTAGTAGTAGTCTATAAAAAATCAAGTGGAAAATATAGACATCATCCAAAAAAAGCGACAATTAAGTATTTATTTTAATACTAATTTGCCGCTTGTTTATTAAATAAGTTTATAAATTAAGAAGCATAAATCTTATAAAGCAAATAGTTTCTAATTCTTTTTGGAAGAATATGATAAAGGAACGCTAACGCCTTGTCTTTAGCGCCAATACTTCTAGAATAAGGAAGACGTCTTCTTTTAGAAATATTAAATGCCACTTTTGCAATTTTAATTGGAGCAATACCGCCTTGTTCATCTTTAGCAACACTTGCTAAACAATGATCAAAAGCATCTTTATATGGACTATCTTCACTTAAACGATATTGTTCTCTATTTTTAGTAAAACTAGTCTTTGCATCACCAGGTTTAATAGAACAAATTTGGATATTGTATGGTAATACTTCTGGACGCAATGAATTAAATAGCATATCCATTGCAGCTTTACTTGCACTATAAAATCCTTGGAATGGTAAAGGTATAACTCCTCCAATAGATGATGTATTAATAATCTTTCCTCCGCCTTGTTTTCTCATATATGGAATAACTGCTTTAGCCATTAAGAATGTTCCAAAGAAAGATACATCAACTTGCTTTTTAGCTTTTTCTAATGGTGTTTCTTCAAATGGTCCAAATATACCAAATCCAGCATTATTCATTAAGACATCAATTCTTCCATATTTAGCAATGATGTTTTTAACCACCCTTTGGCAATCTTCTTCTTTTGATACATCACCAAATTGATGATATATTCCTTCCATTTCAAATTGTTGATTAGAAAATCCACATACTATATCATTATTTTTAAGAAATAATTTAGCCATTTCTAAGCCAAATCCTGATGATTCTCCAGTAATAAGAATTACTCTTCCTATTTTAACATTTTTCATAATAAACTAACTCCTTCATTAACGCATTTATTATAAAATAAAATAAGCAATTTTGAAATAAAACAACAAATATACAAAAAATCATTTATAATATTAAAGGTGATTATCTTGAAGACATTTGAAGAATTAGAAAAATACGCAAAAGAAAATTATATTCCTATTGCTAGAAAAGCAGTCGTGGAATATATTGTTAATACTATTAAAGAAAATAATTATAAATCAATTTTAGAAATCGGAACAGCGATTGCATATACTTCTATTCATATTGCCCAAATTCCTAATATTTTTCTAACCACTTATGAATATGATGATTCAAGATTTATTATTGCTAAGCAAAATATTAGTGATTTTAATGTCGAAGATAAAATTAGATTAATTAATGATAATTGCTTATATTTTGAGGATAACACTACTTATGATCTAATGTTTATTGATGGAGCCAAAAAGCACACTATTGAGATATATGAAAAATATAAAAACAAATTAAATAAAGGCGGAACAATTATCATTGATAATATTGATTTAAAAGTAACAAACCAAATAGAAAGTGAAAAAAAGAAAATTAAATACCAACATATTGCCGAAGAAACTAAAGAATACTTTGAAAATGTCAAAGATTTTTCTGTTACATACTTAGATATTGGTGATGGCTTAATAATATTAAAATAATACGTTGCATTTTAGTTTGCAACGATTAATGTTGTTTTATTCTTATGTTAAAGACTTTTTTCTAGTAAAACACAGCAGATTCTTTTAGATTAAAACAAGCGCTTGTTTACTTTTGTACCCATTTTATAGATATTTTGGGTATGAAAGTAAACATTATTTAAAACACTTTTTTAGAAAAGAAGCCAAACTAAATTGGTTTTAGTTTTGTTTCCAATACTATCCACATCTTTTGTAATTTATAAATTACTAATTCGTAAATTACTAATTTAAGCAAAAATAATTTTAAACTAAATTAGACACTAAAAATAACAATTTATTAAATCTCTTTAATATTAAAATAATATTAAACAGTTATAATTCGCCTATAAAATAACGATTTAATCACTTTTTTGCTCTTAAATTATGTTTTACAAAAGTAAAAAACTTGTTTTATAATAGTTTTGGAGAAAATTATGATTAAGATTGCAATTGTGGATGATGACAAGATATTTCGTGACATGATTAATAATTACATTAATCGGTTTTTTGCATCCAAAAATATTGAATATAATACTATTTTATTTTCTTCTGGTGAAAATTTCCTTTCTTCACTAGATAATGAAACATATGATGTTGTATTTATGGATGTACAAATGAATGGTATAAACGGAATTGACACCTCAAAAAAGTTAAGAGAGATAGATGACAATATCATTATTGTATTTTTTACTAATTATTCACAATACGCCATCAAAGGATATGAAGTTAACGCTAGTGACTTTGTTGTAAAACCAGTTACCTATGATTTCTTTGTTATGAAAATGGAAAGTATCTATCATAAAATTACTACTAAAAAGAAATCAACCAAAATAATGTTTTCTTCTCGTAATAAAAAAGTCATTTTAAATTCTAAAGATATCTTAAGTATTGAAGTGCTTAATCATAAGCTAACAATTAGAACAATTAATAATGAGTATGAAACTTATGATTATTCGCTTTCTGATTTAGAAAATATATTTAATAAAAATAAATTAAACTACTTCTTAAGAATCAATAAATACATTATTGCTAATTTAAATTATATTGAATCAATTGAAGGTAATACAGTAACTATTAACAAAAAAGATTATGCTGTGTCTAGATTAAAAAAGGCTAAGTTATTAGAAAGCATGTCAAAATTCTTTGCAAAGGGGAATTACTAAATGTTTGATTTTTCTTCTTTATTATTTTGGTATCGTTTAGTAGTTCTTTTTGAACTATTCGCTTTTAATTTGTTACTTTTTAATAAACTCAAAAAGAAGAGTCACTATGTATTTCGTCTAATAATTGGGATTATTATATCGTTTTTAATTGTATTTTGTATTCCTATTGTCGCATATAACTGGTTTTATACTTCTTTAACATTCTTTATTATATTTATTTTATCGTTACTAGTATCGCTTCTTGTTTATGATGAACCATTTACCACAATTTTATTTTGTACTTTAGATAGTTATATTTTCCAACATATTTCTTATCAATTATTCTTACTAATTAAAGTTATAACCGATCCATCAAGCGAAGCTAATACAGGAATATATGGGAACAAATTACCAACAAATTTTGCTTCTATTCTAATGGATGCATTTATTTATGTATTATGCTTCTTATTATTTTTATTTATTGCTTATGTTACTTTTGGAAAAAGAATAAAAAAAGACAAACAAATTCAAATCCAAAAGCCTGTTATTTCAATTATATGTGTTATTTTGATTTTTTCTAGTGTCGTTGTTAATTCAATTTATACATATAATTTTTATCAAAACGAAATTAAAAGTCCATTAATACTTAATTCATTTTTAATGATTATCGTTTGTGTTTTATGTTTATTATTACAATTTGAATCGTTTAATAAAGTCGATTTAAAACAGCAACTAGATATTGCTAATCACATTATTAGAGAAGAAAAAAGCCAGTATGAAAAATCAAAGACAAATATTGAATTAATTAACATTAAATGTCATGACTTAAAACACAAAATAAATATGATTGAGAATTTAAATTCTAAAGATGCCGAAGAAATAAATAAAATTATTAATATTTACGATTCCACTGTTAAATCAGGTAATATCACTCTTGATACAATACTTACAGAAAAAACTCTTGAGTGCCAAGCTAAAAATATTCCTATCACCTGTTTAATTGATGGAAAAGACTTATCATTTATGGAAGATGTTGATTTATATGTATTATTTGCTAATGCTTTTGATAACGCCATTGAAGCATCTAATAAGTTACCTAATGAAAAAAGAGGTATATCTTTAACATCTACTAAAAAAGGTAAAATGTTATTTATTGCTCTTAAAAACAATTGTTTAGATAATATAACATTTGAAGATGGTTCTCCTATTACAACTAAAGAAGATAAGGAGCATCATGGATTTGGAACTAGATCAATTAAACGTATTGTAGAAAAATATAATGGTAATGTTATATTTGATGTTGATAATGGTGTTTTCATATTATCAATTACACTCCCATTATAAATGTAGTTCACGAACTAAAATTAACAGTTAAGGGTCTAAAATTGATTAGACTTCTTTTTGTATGATAATATCATAGCGACAAAGAAAGCGTTTTCATGCGCTTAGAAAGGAAACTTATGAAAAAAAATAACTTAGTCTTTAGTTTAACATTTGGCATACTAGGTGCAATTGGTGTTGGTTTAATTGGAACTGGTGCTATATTAACATTTAATAAACCTTCAGTCTCCACTCCAGAAACACCAAAGAAAAATGTTGAATCAATTTATGTAGCTACTGAACCATCAAGAATGATATATCTTGTTGGGGAAACATTTGATCCAAAAGGTATGACTATTAATGCTCTTTTTGATGATGGTAGCGAAGAAGAAATTACCGATTGGGCTTATGATAAGCATGATGCTTTTGATCACGCTAATAAGGCCGAAGAAATTAAAATTACTTATACCGCTAGTGAATCAACTAGTGAAGAAGAAAGTAATGTGATTGAAACTTCTTTAAATGTTCGCGTTGTGGATTCTGTTGATGGTATAGGTACCGCAGTTGGTCTAAAGCCTATTAGTGGTCCAGTAATTCAAAAGGCCGGAACTAAATTTGATAAATCTAATATGTTCTTCCATGTCTTATATGAATTAGGTGGTAGAGAAGTGGAAGGTAATAAAGTTTATCAATTTGGTCAAAACATTGATGGAAACTCTTATAACACTATTAAGTTAAGCTCAGAAAGTGCTTTAATCGCGGCAAATCAAAAAACTGTCGACATTGCTTATTCACAAGGTAAAACATCCGCGATTGATATCGTTGTAGCAACAAGCGTTAGTGCTTCTACTACTAAAACTGACTATGTTGCCAATAAAGATGAATTTGATTTTAATAATGTTAAACTTAATGCTGAAATTACAAACGGCAATGAAATTAAAGAAAATCTTGCTAATTTAAGTTGGTTTGATAGTGTTGAAGGAAAACTTATTCAAGGGCAAAAGTTTGCTATTAATGGTGAGCACACTATTACTTGTGCTTATTCCGCTAACTTCCCAGTTTTAAGTTTTAAAATAAATGTTACAGGTGGAATTGATAAAGGAGAAACTAATCCTGATTTAAATCCAGATACATTAGAAGTTGAATGTGAAGATACTGTTATTACAGGGGCTTCTGCTTTAGTGGAAAATGGTTCTTCTTTTAAAGATACTGATTGTGGTTATGGCGAATTCCACGCTGCCGCATACTTAAGATATACTGGAGAATATAAATACTCTGGAAAAGGATTTGTTCATAATTTTGATTACAGTAGAGATGCTTCAATGGAATGGACTATTAATGCACCTGGTGGCGGTAAAACTAATTTAATCGTTAGAGGTGCCACTAATGACGTTAATGCTTCTGCATTTACCGCAAATGACTTATTAGTTAAGAAAGCAGTTAAAGTATTAGTTAATAATGTTGATATCACTGATTCGTTATCTAATAGTGCGACATTTAAAGGACGTAAAGATACTACTCCTGATCCACAAAATAGAACAAATACTGCAGGTGGAATATCATGCAACGGACGATATATGTTCTTATTATGGAATGAAGTAAATTTAGGCGCTATTGATTTAATACCTGGAAATAACACAATTAAACTTGTAGCTAATAATGACAGTAAATCTGGACACTGGGATTCTTTAAAATTAGACTTTACACCATTTAAGAATGGTGGCGGCGCTATTGATCCAAATCCAGATGATGATTATGATTCAAATTTAAATCCTAATACTATCGCTACCGAATGCGAAGATATTGAAATTAATAATGCTTATATTGTCGGTGATAATGGCGATAATTGTAGTTATGGTGCGTTCCATAAAGTTGCTTATACTGGTTACACTGGTGAATATAAATATTCCGGTACAGGATTTATTCATAACTTTGACCAACGTGATAGTGGCAATGCTTCCATGAAATGGACTATTAATGCACCTGGCGGAGGTAAAGCTAATTTAAATGTACGTGGAGCTTCTAATGATGTTGATAAAGATAATTTAACCACTAATCCATTAAATGTAACTACAGCCGTAAAAATATTAGTTAATGGTGTTGATATAACATCTTCTTTAAATCAAGATGCTAAATTTAGAGGTCGCACCGATACTACCTTAGATCCACAAAACAAAACTGAGGTTGCTGGTGGCATTTCTTGCAATGCACGTTATTTATATTTATTATGGACTGATGTTAATTTAGGAACTATAAATCTTAAAAAAGGTGAAAACACCATTGAAATCATTGCTAATAATGAATCTACATCCGGTCACTGGGATTCATTAAGTTTAGATTTCACTCCTTTTAAGACTAGTAAATAGTGAGGTACAATATGAAAAAGAAAACAAAAAAGATATTATATTCTGTTGGTGTTGTTTTAAGTCTTGGTGTTGCTATTGCTTCCGATATATTAGTAAAACAATTCTATGGTTTTATTGATGAAGGATTAAATGGCACAGGTATTGAATATACTCCAGAAGCTGAAAAAGTATTAGCAAAAGGCGATGCTTTTGTTTCAGAAATCATGAAAGAAGGCATTACCATGCTCAAAAATACTTCCGGTAGTGCTCCATTTGCTTATGATGAAAATAATCCGGAAGCAAACCGCAAAGTCAACATCTTTGGCTGGAATTCTACAGATGCCGGATTCTTAATTTCTGGATATGGTTCGGGTATATCTAGAATCCCAGAAAATAAAAGAGTACTTTTATACCAAGGATTTGATAAATATAACGCCATTTACAAAAAGAAAAAAATTGAATATAACAGCAATTTAAAATCTTTCTATGAATCTTGGTGCACCAAAAAAGCCGTTACTGAATCATTAGGTGGTAATGATAAGTTATACACTAACTATGAACCAAAAGTTGATGTTTATAATGATACTATATTAGATAATGGAAAGACATTACTTGAAGATGCAAAAGAATATTCTGATTCTGCAATTATTGTTATTTCTCGACAATCTGGTGAAGCACAAGATTGTCCTCAAGATTATTCTTATATTGTTAACGAAAAAGGCGGTTCTCCAAAAAGAGTTGATCGTGGCTATTTATCATTAACAGATGAAGAACTTGATCTTCTTAATATGGTTAGTGAGAACTTCTCTAATGTGACGGTGTTATTAAACTGCACAAACATGATTGAATGTGGCGCTTTCGAAAGCGCAAAGATTAATAATGTCTATTATATTGGCGCAACCGGACAAAGTGGTGCTAAAGTAATTCCAATGGTATTAACTGGTGATGTTAATCCTAGTGGAAGAATTACTGAGACTTGTGTTACTGATCATTCTACAAACCCAACATTCTATAATGCTGGAAGAAAAGCTAGCACTAATTCTATTGTTTATTTAGAAGATATCTATATGGGTTATAAATGGTATGAGACCGCAAATGTAGAAGGATATTGGGATGGCTATTCTAATAGTGATACTAAAAAATCTAATGGTAAAACTGGCTATGATGGTGTTGTCCAATATCCATTTGGTTATGGTTTATCTTATACCTCATTTGATTGGAAAATCGAAGCAATCGAGGGAAAAGAAGCAATTTCTCCTAGTGCTAATTCCACATTAACTAAAGACTCAAAAATTGAAATCAATGTTAAAGTTACTAATACTGGTACTGCTGCTGGTAAAGATGTTGTGGAATTATATTACACTGCACCATATTTAAATGATATTGAAAAATCTTCTATTAATTTAGGTGATTACGCTAAGACTGGACTATTAAAACCAGGAGAATCGGAGATTGTTACATTAAGTATCGATGCTTATGATATGGCAAGTTACGATGCTTATGATAAAAACGAAAATGGTTTTAAAGGTTATGAATTAGATGGTGGCGAATATAAACTAAAGTTATTAAGGAATGTTCACGAAACACCAAGCGAAGATTTAACAATTAAATATAACGTTGATGCTAAAGGAATTAAATTTGAAGTAGATCCAAATAGTAAAAATGAAGTTAAAAATCGTTTTACTGATGAAGGATGTTCTAATAATATTCCTATTGATGGTAATCCTATTAATGGTGAAAAGACATATAATTATTTAACTCGTAAAGATTTTAAAAATACTTTCCCTAATAGCACCGCTAAAGCAAAAACCACTAGTGGCGCTATTACAAGTGAAGATAATGAAAAGTTCACCGAATTACCTAAATTTGGTGAAAATCATGATTTATATTTATACACTGATAAATCAGGTAATAAATTATCGGAAAGTCAACTTAAAAGTCCTGATGGTAATGTAGTAAGCATTAATAAAGAATTATTTGAAAAATTAGGTGCTGATTATAATGATCCATTATGGGATACATTCTTAGACCAATTAACAACTGAAGATGCTATTAAATTAGTAGTAATGGGCGGATACTCTACCGCTGAAGCAGAATCAGTAGGCAAGATTTGGTTAAGAGATAATGATGGTCCAATGGGATTAACAAGATCTAACGCTTCTGTTACAGAAACTTCTAAATGGACTTGGTTCCCAATGGCGGGATTAATTGGTAACTCTTGGAATAAAAAATTAGCTTATGACTATGGTAAGACAGTTGCTGCGGAAGGCGCTGCTACTGGCGTACATGGTTGGTACGCTCCTGGTGCGAATATCAGAAGATCACCATTTGGTGGAAGAAATAATGAATATTATAGTGAAGATCCTGTTTTATCTGGATATTCAGCTGCTTATACTGTCTTAGGTGCTTTAGAAGGCAATATGGCTCCTTATATTAAACACTTTGCCTTAAATGAAACTGAGACATTACGTGGTTCTTTATACACTTGGGCAACGGAACAAAATATTCGTGAAAATTATTTAAGACCATTTGAAATTGCTGTTAAAAAAGGAAAAGCTAATGGTATTATGTCTGCCTTTAACCGTGTTGGTAGTGTTTGGGCAGGTGCAAATCATGGCTTATTAACAAATATATTAAGAGATGAATGGGGATTTAATGGCTCTGTTGTTACTGACTGGATGGGTGGAGCAGGTAATGCCGCGGAAGGTTTAGCAAGTGGCAATGACTTATGGCTTAATGGTGCCCAAAATATGTCACATAACTTAGGTTCAAATTGGTCAAAAGATGTTTTAAGAGCAAATCGAGTTAGAAGAGCATGTAAAAACATTTTATTCCAATTATGTAATACACAATACATTTATAACCATGCTGAAAATAACACTGGTTCAGGAAATAAAATCATTAGCGTCAATAGACCTAAATCATATTGGTTATTTGCTGTCGCAGGTATAAATGTCTTATTAGTTGATTTAGCCTTTGTATTTGTATATCAAGGATTCATTAAGAAAGGAAATGACAAAGATGAAAAAGATTTACAAAAGTCCGAAGATTAATGTAGACATGGTTAAAATTGAAGATGTGATGATGGCATCTAATGACATTAGAGTTGAAGAAACCGCTGATTGGAGCGGCGATGACTTCTTAGAAACGGGGGCTAAATAATATGAAAAAGACTAGTAAATACATATTAATGAGCGCTTTAACCGCTCTTGCATTAGGTGGAGTATGCTATATTTCTACTAAAGACTATAGTCCTATTATTGGTAATGAAGGTAAAGATAATGAACAATACATATTACTTCATAAAACCGC
Source organism: uncultured Bacilli bacterium (assembly GCA_934133115.1). The sequence continues at coordinate 1,881 of CAKPAV010000010.1, read as the reverse complement.
TCAAATCGCTGATTCTATTGATATTAGTGGTGCTTTAACTAGCAAAGTATCTAAACCTTATTTAGATTATGTTGCTAATGAAGACGGAACATTTAACGCTAGATTTATTTCTGGATTTAGTGTTAATAATTATGATAACAATGCCACTACTATTCCTTACTTAGATATGGGATTTAATATTAATTATAGATATGGCGCTACTACTCATGATTTTTCTTCGACAGTGGACCGCGTATTTAAATCAGTAATAATCAATAATAAAACATATAATAAAGAAAACATGTCTTCTTTATTTAATGATGAAAATAGTTACGATTACTTCTTAGTTAAAGCATTAACTAACATTCCTAGCGATGGATTAAATACTATTCTTAATGTATCACCATTTATTGTTGATAGTTCTAATCAATTATACACATCATCAAAGTCATTAAGTAATTCTATTTATGGTGATTTGTTTGATAATAATATTAACTCTGATAATGTAAAAGTTGAATTTGAAGATTTTACTTTAGGTGGATCAGCTTTTGCCGCAAGTAAAGACACATCAGTTTATAAAAATACACGTCATTATTTAGCTAAATTAGGCGGAAGATATGCTGCTTCTCCTTATGGAACAGAAGAAACTTCTTCTCTAGGTAAACTAATTAATCCTACTGGTGATTTTGTTATGGGATTTGATGGTAATAGTACTATGACATATAATTATCATTCAGATTATGAAGGATATGCTGACATTATTATTCGTGGGGCAAGTAATCATAATAAACAAAATTATTCTATTGATAAGTTAAATCTTGCTAATGCCTTTAAATTAACAATCAACGATGAAGATTTTAATATTTCTCCTTATGCAAGCTTTTTAAATAAAAAAGATGAAGTTGCAGATGATACTGTTAATATCGTTGGTAAAGACATAGATGGCGACGGAGTGGATGATGTTGAATTAGATTTAAATGGCCGTTATATGATGCAAACTTGGCAATCAGTTAATATTGGTAAAGTTAATATTGTTAAAGGTGATAATGTATTTAAATTCACCGCTAATAACGGCAATCAATCTGGCCAATATGACTATATGGAATTAGATTTTGATAAATATAACAATAAAGATGTTATTGAATTTGAAGACTGTGAATTAGTAAAAGCTAGTAGTTCTAGTGGCCTAGTTAAAGTTAGTGAATATAGTGGTGGCTCAAAAGAATTAGTAAAAGATTTCTTAAATTATAACGGAATATATGGGGCTTCTGGTCATGATTTTGTTAAGTATATGGGTGTTGGTGATAAAGTAATTGCTAAAGTTAACTCAACTAAAGATCAAGTAGCTAAATTAGCAATTCGCGCTTCTTCTTTAAGCATTGATGGAACAAAGTTCATTACTAATGACACTATTGCTAATCAAAAAATCAAATTATCAGTTAATGATGAAAATGTTGATATTGTTAGTAGTGCTGTATTCGAAGGAAGAAATGATGGTAAGTTAAATGAAGATGGAAAAACTTATACATTATTAGATCCAGATCAAGTATCACATGGCTTACCTTATTCTTATGGTTATATTTCCGATAATTATAAAGTTAGATATTTATATAACTTATTCCGTACAGTTACATTATGTGAAGTTAATTTAAAAGAAGGCGAAAATACTATTGTATTTGAAGGCTTAGCTAATGATACATTACATTTAGACTATTTAAGTTTAGAATATCCAACTAGTACAAAAGTAATTGATGAAACTATTGAATTAGAGGCCGAAGACTTCACTTTAACTCAAGGTGGAAATAATACAATTTCTAAGAGCGCTGATGCTAATAGTTATTGGCCTTATGCTTATTCTTCTCCTGCTGTTGCTACAAGTTGGGATGAAAATGGACTTGTGAC
>CAKPAV010000009.1 GCA_934133115.1 uncultured Bacilli bacterium | reverse complement strand
CTACAAAGTTAGGAAATGGTCGTCAAGTTGAAATTAAGCCAAAGACAAAATCTTCGGTGAGAGAATATCCATTAATTGATCCTGTTCGTGAAGCTTATTTGAATTATGTAAAAACACTAGATGGTTTTGATTCAAATGACTATGTATTCCGCGCGAATGACTATAAAAGACTAACGATTGGCGAATCACCAATAAGACGCGCACAGGCACAATATGAAAAGCTATCAGGTTTAAAGCATATTAGACTACATGAATTTCGGCATAGTTGCGCAAGCGAACTAATAAATAATGGCTTTACTCCAGAGCAAGTCGCAGCCTGGTTAGGACACGCAAGTAGTGAAATTACCATGAGAACATATTTTCATTTATTCCCCACTCGAAAAACTGCGATTGCATCGTATTATAATTCTATTTTTCGTGATACCAAAACAGTATCAAAAACGTATCAAAAAAGCCCTAAAACAGTATCAAAACGTATCACGAAAATTGACTAAAAGCATAAAAAAAGCCCGATGGAATCGAACTTTTTTAACAATTTTGGTGCAGGAAATGAGACTCGAACTCACACGGGTGTTTCCCATACGCCCCTCAAACGTACGCGTCTACCGATTCCGCCATTCCTGCGGTGAAACTATTATAACATTTTTTCATGTCTTTTCAATGATTATTTAAAAAGACAAGAAAAGATATGGTTAGCTGTTACTTTCGTTTATGTTTCTTATTATAGTTACTTATAGCTTTTTCATATTGTGCATAAGTGTTTTCAGCCATTGTTTCAAAAGAAATAGGAATAGTTTTTGACGCGCATTCGCCGATTTTTTCCAATTCTTTTTTGTTGAAAATATCAAGAATCTTATTTTTCATATCTTCAATAGTATCATGAGCTAAATATCCATTATATCCATCAGTGAAAGGTTCAGCCACACTTGAATTAATAGTTAAAAGACAAGGGGTTTTCATTGTACAAGCTTCACGGACGGCAATGGAGGCATTATCATATGTGCTAGGAAAGAAAAATAAATTAGCAGCGGAATATACACCACTTAATAAGGAAACATCATTTATTTTGCCTAAAAAGTGGATGTTGTTTTCTAGATTGTTTTTCTTAACAAACAAACGCATATCTTGTTCATCAAGACCTTCTCCTACAAAATACATATGATAAGTAGGATCAATATTAACCAATTCTTTTACTACATTAAGAACAAGTTTTAAATTCTTTACATAACGTAATTGACCAACATAGAGTAAATTTTTGCTTTTTTCATCAATATTAAATTTTTCTATAGCAAGTTTTTTAAGTTCAGCAGCATTATCTGGGTATTTGAAGTTTGTACCATTTTCCATAATAACAACTTTCTTTTTGTATCCATAAGAACGTAAGGTTTCTGCTGTTTTATTAGAAGGAGCCCATACTTCATCACAATTGTTAAAAAATTTTATGATGTAATTAAGAACAAACTTTGTAATTAATTTACTATGTGTTTGGGCCATAACATCTTCTTTAAATTGACTATGGAATGTGGCGACAATAGGAATATTCTTTTTCATTGCTAGTTTTAAGGCATAATGCCCGATAAAAAATGGAGAATGTACATGAAAAATATTAGCGTTAGAATTTAAAATATATTCATTTAATTCTTTATCCTTCCTTGGCAAAGGGATTATAAACTTATTAACAATTTTAATTTTTGTTTTCTTTCTTAAAACTTTATAAGGTAATTTTTCGTCATATGATTTGTATTCTTCATGATATTGCGGAACAACAACATCACATTCGCCCATGCGATTGAGGTGTTTTGCACAATTATCCACAACACGTACTACACCATCAATTTGTGGAAAAAAATTATCGCAAAATTCAATTATTTTTAATTTTTCTTTTTCAGCCATCGTATAATCTCCTTATCGTCAAGTGAATTATATTGTAAATTGCATTTGTTGTCAAATCAAGTAAATATTATAGCAAATTTAATTTACCATCTAATTATTTTTTTATATCTTTTAATGAAAATTTAATTACTTTATTTAGTTCAGATAAAGTTGTTTCTATTTGAAGACCGATTTTTCCGCCACTAAAAATAATCTTGTCTTTATCATTAGCACTTATATCGATAGTGGTCACAAAAAATTTTTTCATGCCGACAGGTGAACAACCGCCATGAATATAACCAGTTAATGATAATAAATCTTTACTTTTAATCATTTCAATGTTTTTTTCATTTACCGCACTAGCGGCTTTTTTTAAATCAAGTTCACTATTTACTGGAACTAAAAACACATAATGATTGTTAGATTTACCAATAGTTACTAGTGTTTTAAATACTTTTGTTGGATCTTCATTTAATAATTTAGCGACTTCTTCACCACTAATCGCGGAAGTTGCATCGTATTCATGTATATTGAAGTTTATCTTTTTTTGTTCTAGAATTCTAATTGCATTTGTTTTTTCGATTTTTTTAGTCATATAGTTTGTTATATTATTGGTTGATACTCCTTTCCAATATCAACTATATTCTACTACATTTGTTAGAAATGGTAAAAGAATAGTTGAAATAATCAAAGATATATGACTTATGGTTGAAATAATCAAAAATAGCGAATTGAAAAGAAAGAAACTTTCAAATCGTAATATTTATGATTGTGTGTTATGATAAAGTAGTCACTAGAGGAGGATTAATAAAATGAAAAAGTATGACTATGTAATTGTGGGATCAGGTTTATATGGTGCAACTACAGCATATGAATTAACAAAAAAAGGATACAAATGTTTGGTGTTAGAAAAAAGAAATCATATTGGTGGAAATATTTATACTAAAGAAGTTGAAGGTATTAATGTTCATGTTTATGGTGCACATATTTTCCATACTTCTAATAAAATGATTTGGGATTATGTTAATCAATTTGCAGAATTTAATAATTACATCAATTCGCCAATTGCTATTTATAAAGATGAATTATATAATTTACCATTTAATATGAATACATTTTCTAAATTGTTTAATATTAAAACGCCAGAAGAAGCAAAACACATTATTGAAAATGAAGTTAAAGAATCATATGTAGAAAATCCAACAAACTTAGAAGAACAAGCTAAAAATTTAGTCGGAAAAACAATATTTGAAAAACTAATTAAGGAGTATACCGAAAAACAATGGGGAAAGAGTTGTGATGAACTTCCACCATTTATTATCAAAAGGTTACCAGTAAGATTTACTTACGATAACAATTATTTTAATGATCGTTATCAAGGCATACCAATAGGTGGATATACAAAAATAATTGAAAAGATGCTTGAAGGCAGTGATGTCTTACTAAATGTTGATTTCTTAAAAGAAAAAGAAAAGTATTTATCATTAGGAGACAAAATTATTTTTACTGGGCCAATTGATGCTTATTATGATTATTGTTATGGTCCATTAGAATATCGTTCGGTTTATTTTGAAACAGAAACATTAGATATGGAAAATTATCAAGGAAATGCTGTTGTTAATTATACAAGTAAGGATGTTCCATTTACTCGTATTATTGAACATAAACATTTTGAATTTGCTAAAACTCCAAAAACAATTATTTCTAAAGAATATTCTAAAAAATGGAAATTAGGCGATGAACCTTATTATCCTGTAAATGATGCAAAAAACACTGAATTATATCAAAAATATTTACAATTAGCCAATAAGGAAACTAATGTTTACTTTGGCGGAAGATTAGGACAATATAAATATTTAGATATGCACAATGTTATATTAGAAGCACTTAATTTTACCAATAACGTATGTTTTAAAAAATAGGTACATATTATAAAGTCATAGGAAATATTGTGCAAAGTTGTAGGCATTACAATAAAATTGCTATGTCTAGGAGGAAATTTAATCATGGCTAAAAAAGAGAAAAAAGAAATTGATATTGCTCAAGAAGAAGAGATTCGTAAAACACAAGAAATTATTATTAATGAAACGATTGTTAATCAAGCAATAAAAGAATCTGAGCAACAAGATAATGTTAAAAAAAGTTCAAAAAAGTCTTTGTTTGGTCTTTTGTTTGTCATTTTAAATATTGTTTTAGTAATTATTTTAGGGTTTACAACTTTTAATAATAGTGATGCTGGAGAAGTTACTTTGGAACAAACTTTTGCTGTTTGGTTTAAAAAAGAAAATATAATTTATTGGATTATTGCTTTGTTATTGGGGTTAGTTACTTTACTTGCTGAATCCATTAAATTTTATATTATGATTCATAAAACAACTGGGCAAAGTAAGCCTTATTTGTCACTTAGAACAGCGATAATGGGTAAATATTATGATAATATTACTCCATTAGGAAGTGGCGGACAACCATTCCAAATTTATTATTTAACTAAAGGTGGAGTTCCTGGCGCCGAATCAATGTATTTACCAGTTGCCTCATTTTTTCTTAATCAATTAGCGTTTTTAATACTATGTATTATGGCATTTATCGTTAATAGTGTTACGAAAGGTGCTCCAGTTAGTAACGCAGGTACAGCAGGTAAGACTTTACTAATTATGGCTTATATTGGTGCTGTGTTTTCAATCTCTATTCCTGTTGCTATCTTTATTGCTTCATTTTTACCAAAATTACGCGCTAAAATAATTAAAATTTGTGTGCGTTTTTCATACAAATTCAAATTAGTTAAAAACAAAGGTGCAGCAACGCGAAAAGCTAATAAACTAGTTAATGATTATCGAAAAAGTCTATTTATGCTTGCAAAAAGCCCGTGGACAGTTATTTCCACAACTATTCTGTCATTAATATATCAAATTGCATTATGCTCGATTCCGTATTTTGTTATAAGAGCATGTGGGATTCAAGATGCAAATTGGTTGATTTATTTATGCATGACTGTTATTGTTTATTCCGCAATATCGTTTATTCCAACACCTGGAAATTCGGGTGCGGCGGAATTATCATTTATGATATTATTTACTGCTTTAAATGGTTCGCTTCTTGTCTCAAAATATTGGGCTATGACATATTGGAGATTTTGTTGCTATTTCTTGATAGTTTTAATTTGCGTTGTGTTTATAATTGCTGATTTGATTAAAGCAAATCATAAACGTAAAACAATTTTAAAAGAAGAAACAAATAGCATGTCTAAATAAGCAAAATAAGAATATCGAACGTATGCACTTATTTGAACAATAAGTGCTTTTTTCATGTTTTATTTTTAATAAAAATAACAAAATATTGCAAACTTAACTATAGTAGCATAAAATAGACTTGCTTTGCCTAGGAGGATTACTAACCATGGCCACAAAAAAAGAAAATAAGAAGGTTGAAAAAACCATCCAAGAAGAAGAAATACGAAAAACACAAGAAATCATTATCAATGAAACAATTATTAATGAAACAATAAAAGAATCAGAACAAAAAGAAAAAATTAAAAAAGATTCAAAAAAATCGCTTTATGGTTTAATTTTTGTTTTTATTAATGTTATTTTAGTAATAATTTTGGGATTTACGACTTTTAATAAAGATGGAAATGATCAAGGATCATCATTTCAAACAACATTAGATATTTGGTTTCAAAAAGAAAATGTAGGTTATTGGATTATTGCTTTAGTGTTAGGCTTAGTTGCTGTTCTTGCTGAAGCTATAAAATTCTATATTATGATTAATAAAACAACAGGTAAACATCGACCATACTTATCACTTAAAACTGCAATTTTAGGTAAATATTATGATAATATTACTCCACTTGGCGGTGGCGGACAACCATTCCAAATTTATTATTTGACTAAAGGCGGAGTTCCAGGCGCCGAATCAATGTATTTACCAGTTGCTTCATTTTTTATGAATAGATTGGCATTTTTAATTCTTTGTATAACAGCATTTATATTTAGTGCTATAAAAGGCGGAGTAGTACCAAATACTGCGACTGGAACAACTTTATTAATTATGTCTTATGTTGGAGCGGCTTTCTCAATTTTCCTTCCAGCCGCTATCTTTATCGCTTCATTTTTGCCAAAACTACGTGCAAAAATAATTAAATTATGTGTTCGTATCTCCTTTAAATTTAAATTAGTTAAAAACAAGGGTGCAGCGACACGAAAGGCTAATAAATTAGTTAATGATTATCGTAAAAGTTTATTTATGCTTGCAAGAAGTAAGGGAACTGTTATATTAGTAACAATTTTATCATTTGTTTATGAAATGTCTTTATGTTCGATTCCTTATTTTGTAGTCAGAGCATGTGGAGCAACCGCGGATTGGTTTACATTAATGTGTACTTGTGTAATTGGATATTCCGCAATATCATTTATTCCAACACCAGGTAACTCAGGTGCTGCGGAATTGGCATTTACCTTATTATTTACCGGTATAGCGGCATCTACTAAATATTGGGCGATGACTTATTGGAGATTTTGTTGCTATTTCTTAATTGTTATAATTGGTATGGGTTTTGTAATTGGCGGAATGATTAAAGCACGCCATGAACGTAAAAAACACATAGATGAAACATCGAATTTAAAGTAAATAGGCACAAGTTAAGACATTTTTTACTAGATGTGTATAATAATTTATTTACTAAATAAGGAGGCATAAAAAATGAAAAAGATATTAAGACTTTTATCACGATTATTACTTGTACTTCCTGCTTTGGTACTCCAAATTTTATGGTGGCTATTAATATTTAGATGGTGGAATACATATTACAATTACTTGATTTCATTTAGTTATGCTTTTTCCATTTTAGTTATTATATATATCATTAATAGAAGAGAAGAATCAAATTATAAAATTTTATGGATTATTGTTGTTTCATTGTTACCATTCTTTGGAACATGGTTATATGTTTCAAGCGGAAATAGGCGTACTTCTAAACCAATATTGAAAAAAATAAATAAGTATAAATATTTATCTAATAAACCAGATGGTAAACAACTTTCTAATGATAGCCGAGCTTTACAAACAATGAATATGATTAGTTCATTGTCTAATGCGCCTATTGTAAAGAATAAAAACGCTAAGTATTTTCCTAGCGGCGAAAGTATGTATGAAGACATGCTAAAAGAATTAGAAACTGCTAAACATTTTATTTATCTAGAATATTTTATTATGGAAAAAGGAAAGTTTTGGAATTCTATTTTAGATATATTAAAACGTAAAGCAAAAGAAGGCGTAGATGTTAGAATCCTTTATGATGATATAGGCAGTATTTCAACATTTTCTTTACATAACAACTATTTTTTAAAAAAGAATGGCATTCATATTGCTGCATTTAACCCAATTAAATTTATTAAATTATCGCTTAACAATAGGGATCATCGTAAAATGATGATTATCGATAACCGCGTTGTTTATAGCGGGGGCATTAACATTGCAGATGAATATATTAATACCAAAGTTCGTTTTGGATATTGGAAGGATATTGGTTTTAAATTAGAAGGAGAAGCCACTTTATCTTACACACATATGTTTGTTTTGTTTTGGAATGCTTATTCTCCTGATAAGATTGATGAGCATGCTTTATTTAAAGATAGTTATCAAGAATATGAGACAAACGAACATGTTATTTCGTATTATGATTCACCAAGCAACGAAGAAGCTATTAGTAATAAATTAATGATTGATTTATTATCTCAAGCAAAAAAATACGCTTATTTCTATACTCCTTATTTAATTTTGAATGATCCATTAAAAGAAGCATTTATTCAAACAGCTCAAAGAGGTATTGATGTTCAAATTATTATTCCGGGTATTCCAGATAAAAAATTAGTATATTTATTAACTAAAAAATATGCGGAAGAATTAGTAAATAAAGGTGTAAAAGTATATGTATATAAAGATGGATTTATTCATGCAAAAGCAGCAATAATGGATGATAAAATATGTTCTATTGGTTCAGTTAATTTAGATTATCGTAGTTTGTATTTACACTTTGAAAACAATACAGTATTTTATGAATCAAGCATTTTAAAGCCATTGAAAGAAGATTTTTTAAACGTACGTAGTCAGTCAAATATGATGCCAAAGAAAGATAAAAAAGATAATATAATTAAACGCATTTTAATATCAATAATTGATTTAATTTCACCGTTGTGTTAACAAAAAAAGAGCCAACTCAAATGAGAATTTTCTCAAATGAATTTGGCTCTTTTCTTAACTAAATAACGCTGGAAAGAATATGCAAGTGCAAAGTAAGAAATATACAACAAGTGATGTGGCATCTACGATAGTTGTTACGATTGGACCAGACATAAGTGCTGGATCTAATTTTATTTTTTGAGCAAGCATTGGCAATGACGCTCCTAATAGTTTAGCAATTACAATTGTAATAAATAATGTGGTAGCCACTAATGCGGCAACTTGCCAATTTGGCACACTTGGAGAATCATTTTTTACTAATCCAATGGATAATTCAAATAATATCCACAAGAAGTTACAAACGGAAACTAAAGTGGCGGTAACAAGTGCAACTCTAAATTCTTTCCAAATGACTTTTCCATAATCATGAGTTGTTACTTCTCTAGTAGCAAGGCCTCGCGTAATAAGAGAAGTAGTTTGTCCACCGGAATTACCACCTGTATCCATAAACATTGGAATGAATGCAGATAATACAGCGACCGCTTGTAAAGCATGCTCAAATTTAGAAATAATGATACTCGTGAATGTGGCAGAAATCATTAATAATAACAACCAAGTTACTCGTTTTTTAGCCATTGAGAATACACCAGTTTTTAAATATTCGTCTTCTAGTGGTTGCATACCAGCTTGAATAGCAATATCTTCGTTTGTTTCTTCTTCGATTACATCGATAATATCATCGACTGTAATAACACCAACTAGACGATTTTCATTATTTAAAACAGGTAAAACGGTAATGTCGTATCTTTTAAATATTTGAGCAACATCTTCTTGGTCTTGGTACACATTCGCTGATTTGAAATCTTCATTCATAATATCAGCGATTTTTTCATCATCATCTGCTAAAACTAAATCATCAAGATATAAAACACCAACAAGATTACGTTTATTATCAATTACGAAAGTTGTGGAAATTGTTTCGGCATCTCTACCAATCTTTTTTATTCTTGATAAAGCATCTTTTACATCAAGCGTATTAATAAGTTCAACGTATTCAGTGGTCATAATTGAACCAGCAGTGTCTTCTTTATAATTTAATAATTTATTAATGTCATTTCTTGCATCTTTATCTGAAGCACTTAAAACACGTTTTACCAAGTTAGCAGGCATATCTTCAAGAAAGTCAACAATATCATCAGTGTATGAATTGTTAATTAATTCACGTAATTGTTTATCTGAAAATAAATTGATTAAGTTTTGTTGTTGATTTTCATCAAGATAAGTAAATAGTTCAGCGGTATATTCGCTTTTAACAGTTTTAAAAATAAAAAGTAATTTAGAAATATCTTCAATATCATCACAAACTTCAGCAATATCAATAATATCAGTAGATTCGAATAAATCACGAATTTCTTTTACTTTTTTATTATCGATAAGATTTTCTAATTCTTCTAATGTGATTTTGTTTTCCATAGTTTCACCTCCAAAGCCACTTTATGATAACCACTTAAAAAAAATTTTGCAACAATTTTTTATTATTAATAAAAAAAAGTGCTTTCGTTTCATTGACATTTATCGACAAACGAATATAATCAATGGTGTTAAAGTTTTATAAAGGAGTCATAAAAACATGAAAGAAATTTTAGTAGAAACAAGTGCAAGACATGTTCATGTCACACAAGAAACTTTAGAAGTATTATTTGGAGAAGGATACCAATTCACAGTAAAAAAAATGTTATCTCAACCTGGACAATTTGCTTCAAATGAAAAAGTAAAAGTAGTTGGACCAAAGGGTGAATTAAATGCTTCAATTTTAGGACCAGTTCGTAATGCTAACCAAGTAGAATTATCTCTTACTGACGCTCGCTCTATTGGTGTTGTTGCTCCAATTAGAGAATCAGGCGATATCGCTAACTCTGGTGCATGTAAATTAGTTGGACCAAAAGGAGAAGTAGAATTATCTACTGGTGTTATTGCTGCAAAACGTCACATCCATATGACTGAAGAAGACGCTAAAGAATTTGGTGTTAAAGATAAAGATGTCGTTAGTGTAGAAGTACATTCTAATGATCGTTCATTAGTATTTGGTGATGTAGTTGTTCGTGTATCAAATAAATTTGCTTTAGCAATGCATGTTGATACTGATGAAAGCAATGCCGCTTCATTATCAGGACAAGTATTTGGTAAATTAATCAAATAGTTTTTGAGGTAGTTTATGGAAGTATATACTTATCGTCCCCAAGGAGTTTGTTCTCGCGAGATGAAAATATATTACGAAAATGGCATTATCCAAGATTTTGAAGTCGTTGGAGGCTGTAATGGTAATTTAAAAGGCGTTGGAGCCTTAGTTAAGGGAATGAAACTTGAAGATGTTAAAAATCGCTTACAAGGAATAAGATGCGGTTTTAGAAATACATCTTGCCCAGATCAATTATCCAAAGCAATTGATGAAATTTTAAGTAAGAAATAAGTATAAATTTTGCATTTCATAACATACTTATTAGTAGGTGATGATTATGAAAAAGCAAAGACTTGAAAAAGGACAAATTGATATTGCAAGTGCTTTATTTGAATTGGGAATGGATTTTGATGTAATAAAGAATGTTTCTGGTGTAGATGCAACTGATTTGCTTCTTGCTAAAGCAGGCTTGTTAAAATTCGATGAATTAAATCTTGACTCTAATAATGATTTGCAAGATAATATACAAGAAAAAGAAAATAGCTCGTCTTATCAAGAATCACGTCTAAAGGGAACGAACAAACGTGATAGCAACCCTAACAAGAATGTTAAGTAGGTGCTTTTCCCTAGCAGGGCCCACCCTGAGCGATAAGATGATTGGATAGTTTGTTTAAAGCTTTCCTTTGTGGGAAGGCTTTTTCTTTTTTAGAAAGTAAGAAAGAGGTATTTATGGAAAAGATTTTATTTACAAGTGAATCAGTATCAGAAGGACATCCAGACAAACTATGCGATCAAATTAGTGATGCTATTTTAGATTATTGTTTAGCTAATGATCCTAATTCGCGTGTGGCATGCGAATGCTTTGTTACAACTGAAAAATTAATTATTGGTGGAGAAATTACATCAAATGCTAAACCTGATTATGAACGTATTGCTCGTGATGTAATGCGTAATATTGGCTATACGGATAAAAAATTAGGAATTGGCGCTGATAGCTGTGAGATTGAAGTATTAGTTAAGCATCAATCTAAAGATATTGCTCAAGGCGTTGATCAAGAAGTTCAAGGTGCTGGAGATCAAGGTATTATGTTTGGTTATGCCACTAATGAATCAGAAGGCTATATGCCATTAGCGTTGGTAATAGCTCATAAACTTGTTCGTTATGCATCTAATTTAAGAAAACTTGGTGCGTTTAAATGGGCAAGACCTGATATGAAAGCACAAGTTACTATGGACTATACTGATTTAAATAATGTGCGTATTGATACAGTTTTAATGTCTGTTCAACATGATCCTGATTTTAATGAAAAAGAATTTAAAAAATTTATTTATGAAGAAATTATGCAACATGTTGTGGAATCATTCGGATTAAATAAAGATTTCAAGTATTTGATTAATCCAACTGGTAGATTTGTTACTGGTGGACCGGAAGGAGATACTGGCTTAACCGGAAGAAAGATTATTGTTGATACTTATGGTGGTAGTGCTCGTCATGGTGGTGGTGCTTTCTCTGGTAAGGATCCAAGTAAGGTCGATCGTTCTGCCGCATATATGGCACGTTATGTAGCTAAAAACTTAGTTGCCTCTGGCGTAGCAGATCGTCTTGAAGTGCAACTTAGTTATGCAATTGGAGTAGCAAAACCATTAAGTATTAATGTTGAAGGATTTGGTACATTAAAAGTAGATGTTAATAAAGTGCTTAAAATAATTGAAAAAGTGTTTGATTTAACGCCAGCTGGAATTATTAAAGCATTTAGTTTAACTAAGCCCACATTTAAATATCAAGATTTAGCAAGCTATGGTCATTTTGGAAGACCAGATTTAGATTTACCTTGGGAAAAACTTGATAAAGTAGATGTAATTAAAAAATTAATAAATGAATAGAAGTAGCGTTTGCTACTTTTTATTTTAAGCATTTGAAATATTATTGTAAAATTAATTGTTTTTATATAAAGAAACCACTTACATCTAAATTATATCAAAATAACTTATTAATTAAAATACTATATTTTTTTTATTGAAAATGCGAAAATAATAATGTGGAATATTGTTACACAATATTTGGAAAGGAGAGACTATTTATGAAATACCAAATTATTGGAAAGAACATTGAAGTCACAGAAGGCATTAAGGAGGCCTTATTAAAAAAACTCCATCGCATGGACAAATATTTCGTTATTAATGATGATGTTGAATGCCGTGCTGTTGTGAGAACTTATAAAACTGGTCAAAAAGTGGAAATTACTATTTTTACCAAAATGATGGATTTTAGAGCAGAGGTAATTGACAATGACTTATATGCTGCATTTGATCTAGCTATTGATAAATTAGAAGGCCAAATGCGTAAATTAAAAACTAGATTAGATCGTAGAAATAAAGATGGCTTAGGAAAGTCTATTGCGTTTGAAAATTTTGAAGCTGAAAAAGAAGAGGCAGAAAATGATGAAATTGTACGTACTAAATCTTATTTATTAAGTCCAATGTCTATGGAAGAAGCTATTACTAGAATGGAAGCATTAGGACATGATTTCTTTATGTATTTAGATGCTGATGATGATATGATTTCTGTATTATATCGTCGTGATAATGGCGGACTTGGTATTATCCAAGCTGAAAATAATTTAAAATAATTTATATTTAATTCATCAAGCCTTGCACTTAACTAGTGTGAGGCTTTTTTCATTTTTTGCCTTAGTATTGCATTTAATTTAATAGGTGATGATTATGGACTATATAGTTATGAAATTTGGCGGAACCGCTACGAGCACAAGCAAAACGAGAGAAAAAATAATTAAGATAATAAGTAAAATTAAAAATAAGAAAATTCTTCTTGTCGTTAGCGCTATGGGAAGAGTGGGTTTTCCTTATGCTACAGATACTCTTTTAAACTTGATTGATACTTCTATGAGTAGTAAAAAAGAAATAGATGCACTTTTAGCGTGTGGGGAAATTATTTCTTCAATT
The DNA here is from genome assembly GCA_934133115.1 of uncultured Bacilli bacterium. The sequence goes on along the minus strand of CAKPAV010000009.1, from coordinate 1,789 downwards.
GTAATATCTAATAGCCTTAATCAAAATAATATAAAAGCTCATGCTTTATCAATAAAAGAAATTGGTTTATTCTTTAATAATGATTTTAGTTTTAAAAATAGTAAAATTATTGATAAATTTTCTTTATATAATGTTTTGGTTGTTCCAGGATTTATTGCTTTAAATGACGATGAAAACATTGTCACTTTAAAAAGAGGTGGCGGTGATTTATCCGCTTGTGTATTTGCGAAATTTTTAAATTGTTCAAAAGTGTATTTGTTTAAAGATGTAGATGGAGTTTTACCATTTATTTCTCCAGGATATAAAAACCTCAAATTCATTCAACATTTAAATTATGAAGAGGCAAGTGCTCTAAGCAATATTAATTTTAAAATAATTCAACAAGAAGCTTTAGATTTTGCATTAAAAAACAATATTAAAATAATAGTTTCTAATTATGAAAGCGGAAAAATCGGAACAATCATTGGATCTATCTCAAATAATAAAAGAATTATTGGAATGAACTTTACAAAAAATAGTATCAAAATTGCTACACTTTCTCCCGCTTTGGCAGATGAGCAAATTAAAAAAAACTTGGGCAATTGTCATCTGTTTTTTAAATCTTTCAGCATTAATAAGAATTATGTGGAATATTCATTAGGAGTAAATCAATTGCAATTAGCTAAAAAAATGTTGATTGATACATATTTTAAAGATTACTTGTATTAAAAAATGCTATCATAAAATTGCTAACTTGTGTATAATAGGTATGGTGATTTTTATGGCAAAAGTACTTGCCATCGATTTAGATGGTACTTTATTCTATCCTAAAAAACGAGTTAGAATGATTCCTAGAAAAAATGTAAAATTTATTCGACGCTTTATAGATGATGGTAATAAAGTGGTAATTTGTTCGGGACGTAATTTACCATATGCTCAAAAAGTCATCGAAAAAATAAATCGCCCATTAGATGTAATTGGCTGTAATTCTAGTTTTATTATAAGTGATAACGAAGTTATCCATGAGTCAATGCTTACTTATCCTTTAGTAGGAAAAATTGTTGATGAATTAAAAGAACATTTTAATATCAATGCATGGTTAATGATGTCTAAAGACCAAAGTTTAGTTATAGCAGGTGAAGAAATGGGATTCTTAAAAAGATGGGTTTATAAACTTGTCTATGCTTGTCAAGGTGTATATGCTGAAAAATATGTTATCAGTAATGAAGTATTTGATGAAGAAATAAAAAAAGGGCAAGTATATAAATTGATGATGTTTTTTGGACTTGGCAAAAAAGGCAAAGAAAAAGCCTGTGAAGCAACAAAGTATTTGCGCAAAAATTATAGCGATAAAATTGAAGCCTCTTGGACAGATAATTTTATTGAAATAACGGCTGCTAACGTTTCTAAATCTAATGGTTTATTAACATATTGTGATTATTTGCATTTAGATAAAAATGATATATATGTTGTTGGCGATTCAGGTAATGATATATCAATGTTTCAAACATTTCAAGAACATAGTTTTTGTATGAAACATGCGTCATATAAGGTTAAAAAATTTGCCAAATATCATATTGATATGGTCGCGGATATTGAAGATTATTTAGGAGGAATAAACGATGATGAATAATTTTAAACACACACAAATGGTTACTTATTTCTATTTAAAAAATCTTAGAGAAATGCTAGATTTTGCTTATGAAGGTAGAAATAAGAAAAAAGAAGAATATGATCAAAAGAAAAAAATATTTGAACAAGCAATTGGTGAAAATGGTATATTAGAAAATTTTGTTTTTAAATCTAATCC